>JAGRFM010000018.1 GCA_020446045.1 Nitrosomonas sp. | reverse complement strand
GCTGCCAGAATACCGATAATTGCAACAACGATCATTAATTCGATTAATGTGAAACCCTTTTGTACTTTTTGCATGTTTGATCTCCAAAAGTTAGTCATTACACACCGGGTGTGTGTATTTTTTATAAAGCATGAATCATGCCAACTTTTTCGGGAAAGAAAAAATTTTTATAGGAAACGCGTTTTCATGAATTATTTTAATTGCCAAAAACTTCTTCCCATAGTTGGATTACAGCCATCCGCCCGTCATTTAAGTGCTGTTCCTCGGTATCGGTTAATGATAGCAATAAATATTCGGAATCGCCTGTGCCAGAAAGTTGATTGTCACTGTTAAGCCGCTGGCGATGTTGAATACGCCGGTATTCGCGGTAAGCGATGCGACAATTTTCGGCACTTTGTGACGTAATAAGTCCTAATTCACCTGCGAGTTTCAATAAGGCTATATTTCCAATGTTGCCAGTCAGTTCAGGATATTTGTGCGAAAACCCCAGTACAAGGTATTGCACAATAAATTCGACATCAATGATACCGCCACGGTCATGTTTAATATCAAACGATGATGTTGGATTGGGATGTGCTGCTCTCATCTTTTCACGCATTGTCAGTATATCGTGTTTGAGTTGTGTCAAGTTGCGTTGTTGGCAGAGAATTTCCTGGCGCGTTTTTTCAAATGTCTGACCGACAATCTTATTCCCGGCTACAAAACGTGCGCGCGTCAGTGCTTGGTGTTCCCATACCCAGGCCTGGTGACGTTGATACTGTGCAAAGGCATCCATGGAATGTGTCAGCAGTCCACTGTTACCATTAGGGCGAAGCCGTAAATCGGTTGAATAGAGCAATCCTGCGGAGGTTTGATTGTTCAGCCACGAAATTATACTCTGAGCCAGTCTGGTGTAGTTTTCCGATGCTTCGGGGTGGTCATCGTCAAAAAGAAAAATAATATCCACATCAGAAGCATAGCCCAACTCCTTTCCACCCAGTTTACCGTATCCGATAATGGCAAACTGCGATTGATTACGATGTTGTTTGCGTAACCCGATCCAGGCAAGTTCCAAAACTGTTTCCAGAATCAAATCAGCCAGTGCGGTCAAATGATCGCTCAATGTTTCCACTTGCATCGCTCCTTCAAGATCGCTAACCAGGAGTTGAAAGACTTGGGCGTGTTGAAAGTGACGCAAATAGTCCATTTGCCAACCAATAACGTCACTTTTGGGTTTGTTGACATGATTAAGCTGGTAATTCAGTTCATTTTTGAGCGCATTCCAATCGGGTAGAGGATTGGGCTCCTGATGAAGCAGTAATTCATCCAGCAAGATGGGGTGTCTTCCCAGATAGTCGCTGGCCCACTGGCTGACACTGATCAATTTGGCAACGCGTGGTAAAGTGTCAGGGTGTTCCAGCAAGAGTGTCAAATAGGAAGCTGGTGAATATTTTTCTGAACTGACAATTTCCAGTAGTTTTAGTATCCGTTCTAGTGTCACATCAACAGGCGGGAATTGCACAATAACCTCAACAAGAATCGGGATAAGGATATTAATTTTTTGTTGGCTGGATTCCGGGAGTTGATGATAAAAATGGCTTTGATAAAATTGTTGTAACCGAACGGATATTTTGGAAGGCTCAGTAAATCCAAAGGTGGTCAGTTGCGAGGTCGCTGCTTCAGTTTTTGCACTATCATTTGTATTTGTTTGCCAGACTTGCGACAATACATCATGCACGGGTGACTTTTTGGGTGCAGCAAGAATTAAATTAAAGTGGTTGGCGACATTCATGCGGTGAACATCGAGTTCATGTGAAAAGCTTTCATAATCTTGGAATCCCATGGATAAGGCAATTTTGTTTTGATCGTTTTGATTGCCGGGTAATGTTTGCGTTTGTTGGTCATCCAGATATTGCAGACGATGTTCCAGTTTTCGCAAGAAAAAATAGGCATTCGTCAGCTCCGAAACCGTTTGAGCAGGTAACTGCTGTTTTTTTTGTAAACGCTGCAAGACTTCCAGTGTCGGCTGGATACACAAATCGACATCCCGTCCACCGCGGATTAATTGAAATACCTGTGTAATAAATTCAATTTCCCGGATACCGCCCGGACCCAGTTTAATGTTGTCATGCATTTCACGCCGTTCAACTTCTTTGCGAAGTTGCATGTGCAGGCTGCGCATGGCTTCGTAGGCTTCAAAATCGAGATATTGACGAAAAACGAATGGACGGACAATTTGTTCCATTAATTGGGACTCATCTTCGGATTCAGAGTATCCGGATATAATTCGTCCCTTGATCCAGGCGTGACGTTCCCATTCACGTCCTTGCGTTTTAAAATATTCATCAAGCATTTCAAAGCTAATTGCGAGAGGACTGTTTTCACCATGCGGCCTTAAGCGCATATCTACCCGGAAAACATAGCCATCGACCGTGTAATCACTTAAGCTGGCGATCAGTTTTCTGCCCAGCCGGGCAAAAAATTCATGATTCGAAATCGATTTTTTTCCATTGGTCTCGCCGTCTTCTGCGTACACGAAAATCAAATCAATATCAGAAGATACATTGAGTTCTCGTCCTCCCAGCTTGCCCATAGCAACAATATGCAGCGATTGTTGCTGATTGGAATGCTTGCTAATCGGTATGCCAAAACGGTCCGGATGGGTAAGCCAGTTATAGTGATGCTTTAGTGAAAATTGAACGCAGGTTTCTGCTAAGTCCGTCATGGTGGACATGACTTCATTCAAATCAGCCAATCCACCGATATCACGCGTAATCAATTTTAGCATGACTTGTTTTCGCAATATCCGAAGTATGCGATTTAGATCGGTATCATGTTGTATGGATTGATTGTGCGTATCCAGAAAACATTCCATTTCATTCTTTTGAAATTTTTCATTTAAATGTTTCAATAGGATATCTTCTTCTGTCGGATTGCTATTTAAAATACGCTGCATATATCGGCTAAAAGAAAATGCTTTTTTGAAAGCTTGCAGAGAAATAGGGTCGGTAGAATTAATCATAAAAATAAAATGAAATTTATATGCGGTGGATTTTTAAATAGAAATAGAATCAAGTCAGAGTAAATGTTAGAATCACCGACTTGTGTTAACTTAGGCTAGTGCTTATTCCTTCAACTACAATTCGTGTGTTTAGAATTTTAAATTATTCTTGAATGAAAGAAATTCAATTTGATTTTGATTAATTTTGGGTTTGAGCCACATTAGGGCTGTAAAGATTAAATAAATAGTAAGTATGTCTGACCATAAAACGAATTATAGTCAATCATCAAAGATAGCTTTGGAAAATGATAAAAGCAGTTTTACAGTGGCAGCCATACAAATGGCATCTGGCCCCACTGTGGATGCAAATTTGGAAGAAGCTTCGCGTCATATCGAAGAAGCGGTTTCTCACGGCGCCAAGCTTGTTGTTTTGCCCGAGTATTTTTGTTTAATGGGAATGAAGGATACCGACAAGCTTGTGGTTATGGAGGATCCAGGTAATGGGCCGATTCAGCGTTTTCTGAGTGAAACGGCCAAACGTTTAGGGATATGGTTGGTGGGAGGTTCGGTTCCATTAGCTTCGCCGGATCCTGACAAGGTATACAATAGTTGCCTGGTTTATGCCGATAATGGTGCGTTAATGGCGCGCTACGACAAAATCCACTTGTTTGGATTAAGCATGGAGCATGAACGCTACGCCGAAGAAAAAACGATTACAGCAGGAAATGAGGTGGTTGTTCTCGACTCGCCGTTTGGCCGCATCGGTCTTTCAATCTGCTATGATCTTCGTTTTCCAGAGCTGTACCGCAAAATGGAAGATGTGGACATCATTCTTGCCCCGGCTGCATTTACCGCCGTAACGGGGAAAGCGCACTGGGAAATTCTGGTCCGCGCCCGTGCTATTGAAAACCAGGCTTATGTAATAGCCCCGGCTCAGGGCGGCTATCATGTCAATGGACGTGAAACACATGGAGACAGTATGGTTGTCGATCCATGGGGAGTAATTTTGAAGCGTTTGCAGCGTGGTACAGGAGCAGTTGTGGCAGATATAGACCCCAAATATCTCAGTCGGGTGCGTTCCAGTCTGCCGGCTTTGAAACATCGGCGACTGAAATGCAGTTGAAACTAAAGCTATTTTTATAATGACAGTACATCGCTTTAATAGATTCGATAAAATTTGATTATGACAACTGGTAATTTTTCAGGATCATGCAATGCTATGGATTTTCATCAAATAGCTGATCAGTGCTTGCTTTCACCCTATGACATTGATACATCAGGCTTGCAACAGGTAATCGGTCAAATTTTGACACATGAAATTGATTATGCTGACATGTATTTTCAGTACAATCGTTCTGAAGGCTGGATGCTGGAAGAAGGTATTGTGAAATCGGGCAGCTTTAATATTGAGCAAGGGGTTGGTGTTCGGGCGATAAGTGGCGAAAAAACCGCTTTTGCTTATTCAGATGATATCAGTATGGCTGCACTGGAGTCTGCAGCGAAAGTAACCCGGGCCATCTCAAGTCATGGGGGTAATCAGTCTGTACAGGTGATAAAAAGAACAGCAATGGAAAAGGTTCCTTTGCTTTATTTGCCTGATGATCCTATAACTAGTCTGGAAGATACCGAGAAAGTTTTATTATTGGAAAAACTTGAAAATTATGCGCGAAAACTTGATGCGCGTGTGATTCAGGTCATGGCATCGCTTGCCGGTGAATATGAAGTCGTTTTGGTGATGCGTAGCGATGGTGTTTTGGCTGCCGATGTCAGGCCATTAGTGCGTTTGTCGCTGCAAGTGATTGCAGAAGAGAACGGGCGACGTGAGCAGGGTATGGCAGGTGGGGGCGGACGTTTTGATTATGCATATTTTACGGAAGAAATTTTACGTGATTATGCCGCTAAAGCCGTGCAACAGGCAGTGACCAATCTGAATGCGCGACCGGCGCCCGCCGGAGCCATGACTGTTGTATTGGGTAACGGCTGGCCTGGCATACTGTTGCACGAAGCCATCGGGCATGGCTTGGAAGGTGACTTTAATCGCAAGGGAAGTTCGGCGTTTACAGGGCGAGTCGGACAACGCGTTGCTGCAGAAGGTGTCACGGTTGTGGACGACGGGACGCTGGAAAAACGGCGTGGCTCATTGAATATTGACGATGAAGGTAATCCGACGCAATGT
Organism: Nitrosomonas sp.; assembly: GCA_020446045.1. Classification (GTDB taxonomy): domain Bacteria; phylum Pseudomonadota; class Gammaproteobacteria; order Burkholderiales; family Nitrosomonadaceae; genus Nitrosomonas. Next base: position 22,912 of record JAGRFM010000018.1, on the reverse strand, counting down.
ACGACACTGATTGAAAACGGCATTTTAAAGGGGTATATGCAGGATAGCCTGAATGCGCGTTTAATGAATACCGCTTTGACCGGGAACGGGCGGCGTGAATCCTTCGCACATATTCCGATGCCGCGCATGACGAATACCTATATGCTGAATGGTGATAAGGATCCGGATGAAATCATTGCATCGGTTAAAAATGGTCTTTATGCAGCGAATTTTGGTGGTGGGCAGGTTGACATTACTAACGGAAAATTCGTTTTTTCGGCAGCAGAGGCTTATCGTATAGAAAATGGTAAGATAACTTACCCTGTCAAGGGAGCTACTTTGATCGGGAACGGACCCGATGTATTGACTCGCGTTTCCATGGTCGGAAACGATATGGCATTGGATCCGGGAGTGGGTACTTGCGGTAAAGACGGACAAAGCGTGCCAGTAGGAGTGGGTCAGCCGACTTTACGCGTCGAGGAATTGACGGTTGGCGGGACTGGTAATGGGTAAGCAATAAAAATAACGGAATAAAAGGACTGGATTGCGGAATGTTAAGTAGTGTTCTCAATCTGGATAAAGATCTTAGGCATATTTATATATTAATTAAATTTGGGACGCAAAAAGCATGAGTGTGGAATTAACCGGTGCGGAAATAACGATACGCTGTCTGCAGGAAGAGGGCGTTGAATGTATTTTTGGATATCCCGGTGGTGCAGTATTGTTTCTTTACGATGAATTGTTTAAACAAGACAAGGTAAGGCATATTTTAGTCAGGCATGAACAGGCTGCGCTGCATGCGGCCGATGGTTATGCGCGTTCCAGCAACAAAGTAGGCGTGGCGCTGGTCACATCGGGGCCGGGTGTTACCAATGCCGTAACAGGAATTGCCACAGCTTATCTGGATTCAATTCCACTGGTCATAATCAGTGGGCAGGTGCCCACTAATGCAATCGGTTTGGATGCTTTCCAGGAAGTCGACACTGTTGGCATAACACGTCCCTGTGTAAAACATAATTTTCTGGTCAGTGATATCAGCGAGCTTGCCACAACCATAAAAAAAGCATTTTATATCGCATCGACGGGTCGGCCTGGCCCGGTTCTGGTTGATATACCCAAAGATGTGACACAACAAAAAGCGCCTTTTGTTTATCCGGAAAAATTGACAATGCGTTCGTATAATCCGGTCGTAAAAGGCAATGCCAAGCAAATCAAGAAAGCGGTTGATTTGATTGTCAGTGCAAAAAGACCGATTATTTATACCGGCGGCGGAGTAATACTCAGCGATGCCGCCAAGTTGCTGACTGAATTAACCCGATTGCTCAATTATCCGTGTACCAACACCTTAATGGGCCTTGGCGGATATCCGGCAACAGATAAGCAGTTTATTGGCATGCTGGGTATGCATGGTACCTATGAAGCAAACATGGCAATGCAGTACTGTGATGTACTGATTGCCGTTGGTGCTCGTTTTGATGATCGCGTTATTGGCAATCCCAAGCACTTTTCCAATGAAAGCCGCAAAATCGTTCATATCGATATTGATCCTTCATCCATTTCAAAACGTGTCAAAGTTGATGTACCTATCGTGGGTAATGTCCCAGATGTTTTAAAGGAATTGATTAAGCTTTTGAAGAATTCCAAAGAAGAACCGGACAAAACAGCATTGCAGGAATGGTGGCATCAAATTGATACATGGCGTGCGCGCGATTGCCTCAAGTACGATAGGGATAGCAGTATTATCAAACCGCAAATGGTTGTTGAGAAACTGTATGAGGTAACCAAAGGGGATGCGTTTATCACTTCTGATGTGGGTCAACATCAAATGTGGGCTGCACAATTTTATAAATTTGACAAACCAAGGCGTTGGATCAATTCAGGTGGTTTGGGCACCATGGGATTTGGAATGCCAGCGGCGATGGGGGCGCAACTTGCCAATCCTAAAGCTAAGGTTGCATGCGTTACAGGTGAGGCCAGTATACAGATGTGCATACAGGAACTGTCGACTTGTAAGCAATATAAATTGCCGCTGAAAATCGTGAATTTGAATAACCGCTATATGGGCATGGTACGGCAATGGCAGGAGTTTTTTCATGGAAACCGGTATTCGGAGTCGTACATGGACGCATTGCCCGATTTCATCAGGCTGGCTGAAAGTTATGGCCATGTCGGTATTAAAATTGAACGGCCTGAAGAAGTAGAGGATGCATTGAAAGAAGCATTTAAACTGAAAGATCAGTTGGTGTTCCTGGATTTTATAACCGACCAGACAGAAAATGTTTTTCCTATGGTGCCTGGTGGTAAAGGTCTTTCTGAAATGATTCTGGTATAAAAAGATGCGACATATTATTTCACTGTTAATGGAAAATGAAGCCGGTGCGCTGTCTCGTGTAGCAGGCTTATTCTCTGCGCGGGGTTACAATATTGAATCCCTTTCGGTCGCACCTACAGAAGATCCGACATTATCGCGTATGACGCTGGTAACAAAGGGCTCGGATGATGTGATCGAACAAGTGACCAAGCAACTCAATAAATTGATAGAAGTCGTCAAGGTGATTGATCTGACTGACGGCAATCATATCGAACGTGAACTGATGCTGGTAAAAATCAAAGCAGTTGGTTCTGACCGTGATGAAATCAAACGCTTGGTTGATATTTTTCGTGGCTCAATTATTGATGTGACAGAAAAGTCTTATACGGTTGAGTTGACCGGAACCAGCGCGAAATTGGATGCATTTCTAGACAATATAGACAACAGTATCGTATTAGAGACTGTTCGAACCGGTGCTTCGGGGATAGGCCGCGGGGATTGGGTTCTGAAGGTATAATGACTCGTTTAGGAATTTGGGTCGTCGGTTTTAGCACGCGGAAAGAAACTTACTTTCCACTTCAAATTAAGTTTAAAGGAAAAAAATGAAAGTTTATTATGATAAAGATGCAGATTTGTCGCTGATAAAAGGAAAAAAAGTAACCATAGTCGGCTATGGTTCGCAGGGACATGCTCATGCTAATAATCTGAATGAATCCGGTGTACAAGTGACGGTGGGGTTGCGCAAGGGCGGAGCATCTTGGAGTAAAGCAGAAAAAGCCGGGTTGAATGTTAAAGAAGTAGCCGAGTCAGTAAAAGATGCAGACCTTGTCATGGTGCTGTTACCTGACGAACAGATTGCGTCAGTTTATGCGAATGAAATTGAACCGGGATTGAAACAGGGCGCTACTCTAGCATTTGCGCATGGCTTTAATATTCATTATGGTCAAGTCTCACCGCGTGCGGACCTGGATGTCATTATGATTGCACCCAAAGGGCCAGGGCACTTGGTTCGTTCAACTTACCTGCAGGGCGGTGGTGTACCGACATTGATCGCGGTGCATCAGAATCAATCAGGCAGAGCCCGGGATGTGGCGTTATCTTATGCAGCCGCAAATGGCGGTACGCGTGGCGGCGTGATTGAAACCAGTTTCCGTGAAGAAACAGAAACCGACTTGTTTGGTGAGCAGGTTGTATTATGCGGTGGTTTAACGGCTTTGATTCAGACCGGATTTGAGACGCTGGTGGAAGCAGGGTATGCTCCCGAAATGGCTTATTTCGAGTGCCTGCACGAAGTTAAACTAATTGTGGACTTGATTTATGAAGGGGGCATTGCCAATATGCGTTATTCGATTTCAAATAACGCGGAATATGGCGATATCTCCCGTGGTCCGCGCATTATAACGGACGAAACGCGTGCTGAGATGCGTAAAATCCTACGTGAAATTCAAACTGGCGAGTATGCCCGCGAATTCATTCTTGAGAATCAGGCTGGTGCACCCATGTTGAAATCAAGCCGACGTCTTGCTTCCGAACACCAAATTGAGCAAGTAGGTGCGCAATTGAGAAGCATGATGCCTTGGATTAGTAAAAATAAATTGGTTGATCAAGGGAAAAATTAATCAATCAACCGATAAACTGTTATTTAAATTCTGATTTTATAAAATTGTTTTATGAGTAATTACCCGCATCCTTTGATTGCGAAAGAAGGCTGGCCTTTCATTGCCGCTGCTTTTTTTATTGCCATTCTGGTTCATTTTTTTGCTGGTTTTGTCTGGGCACTATTTTTCTGGATTATAGCCGCGTTTGTTTTGCAATTTTTTCGCGATCCGCCACGTGAAGTGCCATCATTACCGAATGCCGTGCTATCACCTGCAGATGGTAGGATTGTTGCTGTTGAAAAGGTTGAAGATCCTTATTTGAAGCGTGACGCAATTAAAGTCAGTGTTTTTATGAATGTCTTTAATGTGCATTCAAATCGTAGCCCGATTGATGGTGAAGTGCGTGATAAATGGTATTTTCCTGGTAAATTTATCAACGCAGATTTACCCAAGGCATCTGTAGAAAATGAACGTAATGCTTTGTGGATTAAAGCAGACAGTGGTGCGGATGTTACCTGTGTTCAAGTGGCGGGTTTAATTGCCAAACGGATTCTGTGTAATGTTTTGCCTGGTGAGCATCTTTCACGGGGGCAGCGTTTTGGCTTTATCCGTTTCGGTTCTCGTGTCGACGTTTACCTGCCATTAGAGACAAAAATTAATGTCAATATCGGCGATAAGGTACAGGCAACCACAACAGTCCTGGCAGAACTTAAACAAGATAATGATTAGTTAGGGATGTCGTCATGAGTTATGAACAATTCTGTTTGCTTTTCGGGCAAAATTGTTCGAAAAACAAACCCGAAGGGCGCGACAGATTTTTGCGCCTATTTATTCAAAGTACTTGAACATAGCTAAAGCTATGCCCCACGTACTTTTCACAAACATTCATCAAAAATCTGCTCGCGCAGAAATGCACATAACTCATGACGACACTCCCTAAAAATCTCGTTTTGATCGTCAATTGTCGATGGTGAAATATTCTCATGTCCGATCCAAATTCTGATCCGATACCACCTGGTACTGTAAAACAAATGCGGTTACGACGTCGCGGGATATATCTGCTGCCTAACTTATTTACAACTGCAGCATTATTTGCAGGATTCTACGCAGTTATTCAGGCTATAAACGGTAATTTCGAACATGCCGCAATTGCCATACTGATCGCCATGGTACTGGATGGACTCGATGGCCGGGTTGCACGAATGACCGATACACAAAGCGAATTCGGTGCTGAGTATGACAGCATGTCGGATATGGTTTCTTTTGGTGTAGCGCCAGCATTGATCATGTATGAATGGGCGTTGAAGGAAATGGGGCAGTGGGGATGGATTGCGGCATTTATTTATTGTGCATGTGCTGCGCTTAGACTGGCGCGTTTTAATACCAATATTGACGTTGTCGACAAACGTTATTTTCAGGGCTTGCCCAGCCCTGCTGCGGCTGCACTTGTTGCCGGCCTGATCTGGGTTACTTTGGATTTTGATGTGGCTGGTACGGATGTTACTTGGCTGGCATTAATTGTCACTCTGTTTGCCGGATTGTCAATGGTCAGTAATATTCCTTTTTATAGTGGAAAGGAGATCAATTTAAGAAGGAAAGTGCCCTTTTTTACCATTTTGCTATTGGTGTTGTTTTTCTTTGTATTGATTCCAAGCCACCCACCGGTAGTATTGTTTTGCCTTTTTGCAAGTTATGCATCATCCGGTTATGCCATTAAATTATGGCGTTTTGCTAAGAATAGAAAGAAAACCGAGCATGCTAATCCAGAGTAAGTGATAACTTTAAATTGGTTGCGCAAAAAGCAAAAACTATTTATATTTTGCAACTATGCTAGTTTGGTTTTTTATCTCACCTATCCCTCGAATCTTGCCCTTGTATCGGATTGGGCTGCTGCGCCATGCGCGCAAAGTATAATAACGTAGCCAGTCCAATTATCCATTTAAAATTCGGTTCACGAATTTTCCATTATTTGATTTTCTTCCAACTACAGGGAGTGTAAATGCAGGAACATTTGATTATTTTCGATACGACTTTGCGGGACGGCGAGCAAAGTCCCGGCGCGTCGATGACAAAAGAAGAAAAACTTCGTATCGCTTGGCAATTGGAACGCATGGGTGTCGACGTCATTGAGGCCGGATTCCCAGCTGCATCTAATGGCGACTTTGAGGCTGTCAGAGCAGTTGCTGAATCGGTTAAAGACAGTATTGTTTGTGGTTTGGCGCGTGCGATTGAATCCGATATCCGGCGTGCCGGAGAATCGCTCAAAGGAACTGGGGCGACACGTATTCATACATTCATTGCCACATCCCCTATTCATATGCAAAATAAACTGCGTATGTCACCGGAAAAAGTCATTGAACAAGCCGTTAAAGCAGTGAAATGGGCAAGTGAGTATACGGACGATATCGACTTTTCACCGGAAGATGCCGGACGCTCTGAGATTGATTTCTTATGCCGGATTATCGAAAGCGTAATAAACGCAGGTGCAACCACAATAAATATACCGGATACAGTGGGTTACACCATGCCTGAACAGTTTGGCAGTTTAATAAAAACATTGCGTGAGCGCATCCCTAATTCGGACAAGGTAATATTTTCCGTTCATTGCCATAATGATCTGGGTTTGGCCGTGGCTAATTCACTTTCGGCGGTTACACATGGTGCGCGTCAGGTCGAGTGTACGATTAACGGTCTTGGTGAAAGAGCCGGAAATGCGTCACTTGAAGAAGTGGTTATGGCAGTGCGTACGCGTCAGGATTATTTTTCCTGTGATACAAAAATCGATACCAAGCAAATTGTACCGGCCAGTAAACTGGTATCCGGTATAACGGGATTTCCTGTGCAGCCAAACAAAGCTATTGTGGGAGCTAATGCTTTTGCGCATGAGTCGGGCATACACCAAGATGGCGTATTAAAACATCGCGAAACCTATGAAATTATGCGTGCGGAAGATGTGGGCTGGGGCGCCAATAAATTATTGCTTGGTAAACATTCAGGCCGTAATGCTTTTCGTAGCCGATTAAAAGAATTGGGTGTTGAATTTGAATCAGAGGAAATGTTGAATAACATGTTCCTGCGTTTCAAAGAGTTGGCGGATAAGAAGCATGAAATCTTTGACGAGGATTTACAGGCTTTGGTATCTGATGAAGTCCTGGTGTTACAAGAACGTTATCGCCTGGTATCATTGATTATTCATTGTGAAACGGGAGAAATTCCGTATGCGAAACTGGTGATTTCGGATGATGGCAACGAGCTGCGTGCTGAGTCAGAAGGCAGTGGGCCTGTTGATGCAACATTCCGTGCAATCGAAAAATTGTTGAGCAGTGGTGCCGAGTTACAACTGTTTTCCGTTAATAATATTACGAGTGGTACGGATGCTCAAGGTGAAGTGACTGTAAGATTGCAAAAAGCCGCTCGTATCGTGAATGGTCATGGTGCAGATACCGATATCGTCGTCGCATCCGCCAAAGCGTATTTAAGTGCATTGAATAAATTGAACAGCAAATTGGAAAAGGCACATCCCCAGGTATGAAAATCAATAAAACATCTCAAGACAGAATATGTTTGGTATTAGAAATAAAACCGGTTTAATTCTTGGCTTTATAGGTTTGTTGTTTTCGGTACAAGTTGGAGCATTTCAATTCAAGGACACGGAAGGTAAAATTCATACCTTAGCTGACTATCAGGGTCGATGGGTCGTGGTGAATTTTTGGGCAACCTGGTGTCCTCCCTGTCTTGAAGAAATACCCGATTTGATTTCACTCTATGAAAACCGGGATGATGTCATGGTTATTGGGGTTGCGATGGAATTTTCTGATCCCGCCCTGGTAATGAATTTCGTTGACAGAATGTCCATTAGTTATCCAACGGTTTTGGGAAACAGGCGTATAGCATCCCAGCTCGATGATATTTCCATGTTGCCCAGCACCTATTTTTTTGACCCGGATGGAAAACCCACAGCCCGTAAATTGGGTCTGGTCACCCGTGAAAGTATTGAAGCTTTTATTGATTCACGGGAGTAATTGGGCCGTTAAAAATTAAACAGGATTGCCCATATAACGCCATGGCCCATGCCACAGGTTAAATACCAGTTGTGGGTAGGTGGCCTGACCGAGGCTGCCGTTGTAGCGGCCCAGGGCACGGAAGTAATCGCCATTTTCCTTATCAAGGTAATGCCGCAGAATCATACAGCCATAGCGCAAGTTGACCCTGAGATGAAATAAGTTGTGATTGCTATCACCTATGGCATTAACCCAAAACGGCATGATTTGCATGTAACCCCGGGCGCCAGCATGTGAAATGGCATATTTTTTAAAACCGCTTTCAACTTGTATGACACTGAGTACGAGTTGCGGATCAAGTCCGGCTCGTTTGGCTTCGTAATAGACAGTCCTCAAAAAGGCTTCACGTTCATAGGGATCAGGCTTGAAACGCTTGAGTCTTTCACTCATGGCATAGAGCCACTTTTCATCAGTTGCCAACTGGGTGTATTGATGTTGTGTGATAGATGCGTCATTAATTTCTGTATGTGAAAATATTTGTGTACTTGCAATGAGCTTTGCGTAGTGTTCAGTATTGGCTTGCACAGTGCTTATGCAAATTAAGCCCACTATCAATAAAATTAGCTTGTACATAGTTTTCTCATCATAAAAGAATGAATTTCATCCAAAGCGATCATTTGCGCATCTTGGTCAGTCCGGCCTTTGTACTCGACGGCAGATTGTTTTAATCCACGTTCACCAATCACAATACGATACGGTATGCCAATCAGTTCCATGTCAGCGAACATAACGCCAGGCCGCTCGTTTCGGTCATCCAGTAAAACTTCCATGCCGGCATTTGTGAACATTTCATACAGTCGCTCGCATTCCTGTCGGACTGTATCGCTCTTATGCATTCCGATCGGAATAATTGCCAATTGAAACGGCGCCATATTTTCTGGAAAAATAATACCGTTCTGATCGTTATTTTGCTCGATTGCGGCCGCAACAATACGCGAAATACCGATGCCATAACACCCCATTTCAAAATTTTGCAGTTGGCCTCCTGCATCAAGATAATTCGCTTTCATCAGTTGCGAATACTTGGTGTGCAGTTTGAATATATGGCCGACTTCAATACCACGGCAGATTTCAAGTGGTCCATTACCATCCGGTGAAAGTTCTCCTGCGATAACATTGCGTATATCAATGATATGATTGGGTTCTTTAAGATCACGGTTCCAGTTGACATTAATATAATGAAACGCCTCCTCGTTGGCGCCGCAGGTGAAGTTAGACAGTGTAATGACTGCAGGGTCAGCGATAATTTCTATACTTAATCCAACAGGCCCTATGTAACCCGGGACAGTTCCGGTTGCCGATAAAATGGATTCTTCCGAAGCCATTTCAAAGTCTTTCAAAAAAGGAATTTTTCTGACTTTGAGCTCATTGAGTTGGTGATCTCCGCGCAACAGCAACAAATAAATTTTGCCGTTGGCTGTTACAGCGAGTGTTTTAACCGTTTTTTGTAAAGGGATATCGAGGAATGCAGCAACATCAGCACAAGTTTTTTGTTCTGGAGTTTGAATTTTTTGCATTTCCTGAGGTGTTGCCTGATGAGAAATATCTTCAGGAAGCAATGATGTTGCCAGCTCAATATTGGCTGCATAATCGGAATTTGGACAGAAAGCAATGGCATCTTCACCGGAATCCGCCAGCACATGGAATTCATGAGAGCCGCTGCCGCCTATGGCGCCGGTATCGGCTGCTACAGCTCTGTAATTCAAGCCCAGACGTGTAAAAATACGACTGTATGTTTGGAACATTAATTGATAGGTTTCTTCCAGGCTATCCGTGTCAGGATGGAATGAGTAGGCATCTTTCATCAGAAATTCACGAGCTCGCATAACGCCAAAGCGTGGACGGATTTCGTCGCGAAATTTTGTTTGAATTTGGTAAAAATTCAGCGGTAATTGCCGGTAACTGCTGATTTCGCGCCGTGCAATATCAGTAATAACTTCTTCGTGAGTCGGTCCAAAACAAAAATCATTGTCATGACGATCTTTTATCTTGAGCATTTGCGGACCAAACACATCCCACCGGCCAGATTCCTGCCAAAGCTCAGCGGGCTGTATCGCTGGCATAATCAATTCTATTGCGCCGCTTTTATTCATTTCTTCACGAACAATAGCCTCAATTTTTCGCAGTACTCTTAAACCCAGTGGCATCCATGTATATAATCCACTACCTAGACGCTTAATAAGCCCTGCCCGCAGCATCAAATTGTGGCTGATCAGTTCAGCTTCAGCGGGTGCTTCTTTGAGCGTAGAAATAAAAAATTGCGAGGCACGCATATCTGATTCCATTAAGATTAAAGGAGGGTTGCAATTCTACCTTGAAATCTTTATTCAAGTATGGTTTAGTCTTGGCTATTCAAATTAAATTGATATATTTTATAAAAGGTAAGACTGAGAATTTGTTGCTTTATGTAAATGATGCTTTTAATCTATATAAAAATATGGAAGAATCTAGCTTGTTTTAGTGGGTCAAATGGATTTCAAACATGATTGACCGTAATGGATATCGTCCAAATGTTGGTATTATTCTGCTGAATTCAAAAAATGAGGTTTTTTGGGGAAAAAGAATCAAGCAGGATTCCTGGCAATTTCCTCAGGGTGGGATAAAATCGGGTGAGAGCCCTGAACAGGCAATGTATCGGGAGCTGACCGAGGAGGTTGGTTTGTTGCCTAATCATGTTAAGATTGTTGGCCGAACTCGAGATTGGTTGCGCTATGAGGTGCCGGAAAAATGGATAAGACGCGAATGGCGGGGAAATTATAAAGGACAGAAGCAGATCTGGTATCTTTTGCGTTTGATCGGTAGAGACAGCGATGTATCATTACGTAAAAGCTCACACCCCGAATTCGATGCATGGCGATGGAATCATTACTGGGTAGAACTGGATACCGTGGTTGAATTCAAGAGAAAGGTGTACAAACAGGCGTTAACTGAATTATCAAGTTTGTTGCATAAGATTCCTGAAAAAGGGACGCAGAAGAGAATTTAAAATTTATCTCAATCACATGTAAAAGTGGGGGTTGATTAGGGTTAAAAAGATAGGGGCTATCTGCTCCTTTTTTATTGAATTCCCATTTGTGGGTGTTTCATCAGGCGTAATCGGCTGCGCCATTACAGCCGTAATTTTTTAGGGAGAATGTCGATGATGATACGTACACTGGTGGTATCGTTGCTATCAATTGGCGCGCTTGTCACCTCAATCAATGTGTCAGCCAATGAAAATGAACCGATACAGCCAATTAAAGCTGTTAAACCCAAAAATCCGGATGTGGTAGAACTTGGAAAAATGTTGTTCTTTGATCCTCGTTTATCCAAATCAGGCTGGATTTCCTGCAACTCTTGCCATAATTTGAGTATGGGAGGAACCGACAATATTCCAACTTCTATTGGACATGCATGGCAACAAGGTCCAATCAATGCACCAACAGTATTAAATGCAACAATGAATCTGGCGCAATTTTGGGATGGTCGCGCTAAAGACTTAAAGGAACAAGCCGGTGGTCCTATCGCAAATCCTGGTGAAATGGCGTCTACACATGAAATCGCAGTAAGCGTTATTAATTCTATGCCGCAGTATCGTGCCAAATTTGAAAAAGCATTTGGTTCGGATAAGGTGGATATTGATCGTGTTACAACAGCGATTGCCGCATTTGAAGATACATTGGTTACGCCTGGATCACGTTTTGATAAATGGCTGGAAGGCGATAAGAGCGCTTTGAATAAACAGGAAGAAGAAGGTTACAAATTGTTTAAAAGCGCGGGTTGTGCCGGTTGCCATAATGGACCTGCTGTAGGTGGTGCTTTATATCAGAAATTCGGTGTTCATCATCCGTATAAAACAGACAGTAAAATCGAAGGCCGTAAGGCGGTTACCGGTAAGGATACGGATTTGAATGTATTTAAAGTACCGACATTACGCAATATTGAATTGACCTATCCTTACTTCCATGATGGTGCCGTATGGACATTGGAAGAAGCAGTTAAAACCATGGGTAAGGTCCAACTTGACCGTGATTTCAATAAAAAGGAAATTGACAGTATAGTGGCGTTTTTGAAAACGTTGACGGGTGAGCAGCCAAATATCAAAATGCCGATATTGCCACCTTCCAACAATGATACGCCAAGACCACAACCATTCTAAATAAAACTTATATTTGGTTATTAAATTGAAATAAAGTCAAATTCTGTTTGAATGAATCTGTCCGGGTCGTTAAAAAAAAGAAAGATCCGGACAGTCAATAACGAACAGCGGTTTAGACTCTAAAATTCAATATAATAGGAATACTCAATATATTATTAAGACAAATGCTGGATTTGCAGTTTAAAATCAAGTACAGTCATTACTCCTATAACCAATAATTAGAACAGGGAGCTACGCATGGGTACCAAAGGACAGTTGCTACAAGATCCATTTCTAAATATTTTGCGCAAAGAACATATACCTGTGTCAATTTATCTTGTTAATGGAATCAAGTTACAAGGCCATATCGATTCGTTTGACCAATATGTTGTACTGTTAAAAAACTCGGTTACACAAATGGTCTACAAACATGCAATATCTACCGTGGTACCAGCAAAAGCGGTCTCAATTCCGATTGAAAATCCTGAAATACGTGATACTTAATGCCTGATAAATCAGGGTCCCAATTATCCCGGAAATTTAACAAAGCTATTCTGGTCAATCTTGATTTAAATGAAGGTGTTTCTGTTGATGAGCGCCTTGATGAACTGTGTCAATTGGCCACTAGTGACAAGCTAAACGTAGTTGCAGTGGTTGAAGGGAAACGGTTGCGTCCTGACCCAAGTATGTATGTTGGCAGTGGCAAGGCAAATGAAATTGCACAAAAATTGGGTGACACAGAAAGTGATATGGTAATTTTTAATCACGATCTTACGCCTGCGCAACAACGTAATTTAATGTCGTTTTTAAAAGTGCCGGTGATAGACCGCACCAGTCTGATTTTGGATATATTTGCGCAGCGTGCAAAAAGTCATGAAGGAAAATTACAAGTCGAACTGGCTCAATTGGAACACCTGGCTACACGCCTGGTGCGTGGCTGGACGCACTTGGAGCGTCAGAAAGGTGGGATAGGACTGCGCGGGCCCGGTGAAACACAGTTGGAAACCGACCGGCGTTTGCTCAGAAAACGTGTTAAATTATTGAAGGATAAACTAAGTAGTCTACAATGCCAGCGAAAGGTTCAACGGCGTTCAAGGCAGCGTTCGAACGTATTATCGGTCTCCATTGTGGGTTATACCAATGCGGGTAAATCGACACTTTTTAATCGGCTTACACGGGCCGATGCCTATGCGGCGAACCAACTTTTTGCAACATTAGATACCACAACCAGGAAACTTTATATACCTGATTGTGGTCCTGTTGTCATTTCGGATACTGTCGGATTTATACGTGAATTGCCGCATACCCTCATAGCAGCGTTTAGAGCCACGCTTGAAGAAACTATTCAGGCCGATATATTACTGCATGTTGTTGATGCACACAGCGCCAATCGAGAAGAGCAAATAAAAGAAGTTAATAAGATTCTGGCAGAAATAGGAGCTGATAACATACCGCAAATATTAATTATGAATAAAATCGATTTGAATGAATTGTCAGGCAGCGGGGTGGGTTTTGTACGGAATGAATATGGTAGAATATCGCGGATACGTTTAAGTGCAAAAACTGGCGAAGGTTTGGAATTCATAAGACAGGCTTTGTCCGAAGCTGTTTCAAAAAGACCTGAACCGCTAGACGAGAATTCTAAGGATTTCGAAAAAGCGAAGCCTAGCAATGCTACGGTGTAAGTATTTTGAACAAACAAAACAGGAAAAATTATGGGTTTAAATGATCCTCAGTGGGGAAAAAATAAAGGTGATTCCGGGCCGCCCGATCTTGACGAGGTGTTGCGTAATGTCAATAAGAAAATAAATACAATATTTGGCGCAAAAGACGGCAAAGGTGGTAAGGATGGCGGTGGTAACCGAGGTAGAGAACCACGACAATACAGTAGCGGCAGTATAATCCTAATATTGATTTTACTGTTGGTTGTATGGGTAGGTAGTGGTTTTTACATCGTGAATGAAGGCCATCGCGGTGTCGTGTTACGATTTGGTGCGTATGTTGATACAACACCTGCGGGTTTGCGCTGGCATTTGCCTTATCCAATTGAACAAGTCGAAATTGTGAATGTCAGTCAGGTGCGTACAATAGAAATTGGTTATCGTAATAACGTCAGAAGTAAAGTGTTAAGAGAATCATTAATGCTGACGGATGATGAGAATATTATTGATATTCAATTCGCTGTTCAATATATCTTAAATAATCCGGAAAACTTTCTGTTTAATAACCGTGACCCTGATGATGCTGTGTTACAGGCCGCTGAAACGGCGATTAGACAGATTATCGGTAAAAGTAAGATGGATTTTGTTCTCTACGAAGGTCGTGAGCAGGTGGCATCTGCTGCAACGGTTTTAATGCAGGAAATTCTTGACCGCTACCAGATTGGTATCGCGATCAGTAGAGTAACCATGCAGAACGCGCAACCTCCTGAGCAGGTACAAGCTGCGTTTGACGATGCCGTGAAGGCGGGTCAGGACAGGGAACGCCAAAAAAATGAAGGTCAGGCGTATGCCAATGACGTGATTCCGAGAGCGCGCGGTAATGCAGCCCGGCTGATTGAGGAATCCCAAGGTTATAAAGAACGTGTTATTGCAAGCGCAGTGGGTGATGCCAGCCGATTTAATCAGTTGTTCGAGGAATATAGGAAGGCTCCAGATGTTACCCGTGAACGTTTGTATTTGGATATGATGCAACAGGTGCTGACTAATACGAGTAAAATTATGGTTGATCAACAAAGTGGCAGTAATTTACTGTACTTGCCTCTGGATAAGTTAATCGGCATGAGCGGTTCATCTTCATCACCAACAACCGTGCAGATACAGCCGCCTGTTATTCAGGAAGTAACACCTGATACCAGTAATCTACGTGCACGAGAAGTTTTTCGTGGGCGTGAAAGGGAGATGAGATAAATGAAAAATATTACGTCTATTTTGATGGGTATCGTTGTGGTTGGTATTTTCCTGGCTACATCCACAATTTATATTGTGGATGAGCGGCAACAGGCGATACGGTTCCAGTTCGGTGAAGTGGTTGATGTAAAAACAGAACCGGGCCTTTATTTTAAATTGCCAATAGCACAAAATATACGCTACTTTGAGAATCGTATTTTAACCATGGATGCGGAAGAGCCTGAACGTTTCATTACATCCGAGAAAAAGAATGTGCTCGTGGATTTGTTCGTAAAATGGCGAATCGTTGATGTTCGGCAATATTTCATCAGTGTTCGAGGTGATGAAAGCCTTGCACAAATACGTTTGGCGCAAACGATTAATGCGAGTATGCGTGATGAATTTGGTAACCGTACCGTGCATGATGTTGTCTCGGGTGAACGGGATGTGATTATGGAAGTCATGCGCCAGAAAGCGGATGTGGATGCACGTGCAATTGGTGTTGAAGTTATCGATGTACGTTTGAAACGGGTTGATTTGCCACAAGAAGTTAGTGAATCAGTCTATCGTAGAATGGAAGCAGAACGGAAACGCGTTGCAAACGAATTACGTTCAACCGGTGCTGCGGAATCCGAAAAGATTCGTGCGGATGCCGATCGTCAGCGTGAGGTAATATTGGCTGAGGCTTATCGTGATGCACAAAAAACAATGGGTGAAGGCGATAAGGAAGCTGCCGCAATCTATGCATCTGCGTTTAAAGAAGATCCGGAGTTCTATTCATTCTGGCGTAGTATGGATGCCTATAAAAATTCATTCAAACACAAAAATGACATGCTGGTGCTGGAACCCAGTTCAGATTTCTTTAAATATTTAAAAAATCCAACGGCTAATTAGTTGAATATCCGGTACGATAGCTTTTTGTATCGTGCCGGATATTTACTGAATCAATTAACAGTTTTCGTATACGAATATACCGATGCTGTTGAATAAAAAAGCGCAAAGTGTTTGTGAAAGCGCGTAGTTGAACCTTTTAATTGAAATATCACACAAATTTACATTAAATTCTTTTGTAAAGTATGCCAAGCTATTGAGTAAAAAAGGAAAGAATGATGCTGGAAACTTTTCTAATGGCTTTTGCATTAATGCTGATTATCGAAGGTATACTTCCTTTTATATCCCCTCGTATGTGGCGTGAAGCGTTTATAAAAATGACGGAACTTGATGATGGACAGTTGCGTTTTATAGGCTTGACATCAATGATTATAGGTTTGGCATTACTCATGTTGTTTAGTTGATGACACGATACGCCTTCCCACGTTTCCTGATTACAATGAATTGTTACCATGCCTAACTGGTTGCTGCCTGAATATATAGAAGATATTCTTCCCGCTGAGGCTTACCATATTGAAATGCTGCGCCGCAGTATGATTGATCACCTGATGGTACACGGTTATCGTCTTGTTTCTCCTCCGTTAATCGAATTTGTAGAATCTTTGTTATCTGGCAGTGGCAGTGACATGGATCTGCAAATGTTTAAGGTGATTGATCAATTAAGTGGCCGCATGATGGGGTTACGCGCCGACATGACGCCCCAGGTCGCCCGAATAGATGCACACTTGCTGAATTGTGGTGGTGTGACACGACTTTGTTATGCGAATAGTGTTTTGCATACTGTGCCATCCGGTCTGACGCAAACCCGTGAACCATTACAAATTGGCGCGGAAATTTATGGCCATCAAGGCCTGGAAAGTGACCTGGAAATTCAACGGCTAATGATTAGGTGTTTGGAGCTATCGGGAGTAAACAAACTGCATATTGATCTGGGTCATGTGGCTGTTTTCAGGGGAATTATAAAAAATGCAAACTTATCCCAAAATTTGGAAGATGAATTGTTTGCAATCCTGCAGGCTAAGGACACGACAGCTTTAAAATCAGTATGTAAAGTGTTAAAAAAGAGCACGCGTGATGCACTGCTATTGTTGCCTGAACTTTATGGTGACAAAATAATTCTGCAGGAAGCAAAAAAAAGACTGCCTCCTCATAAAGAAATAGCGTTGGCTTTGGAGCAATTAGATCGTGTCGGTAAAACGCTAAAACCTTTAGTTGAAACGTTGGCATTTGATTTAGCGGATTTACGTGGCTATCATTATCACACAGGGGTGGTTTTTGCCGCTTATTCAAATGGTTGTTCCAATGCAATTGCGCTAGGCGGACGGTACGATGAAATTGGAAAATCTTATGGAAGAGCAAGACCGGCGACCGGTTTTAGCATGGATTTGCGTGAATTGTCGAGATTGATTGAGGGAAAGTCCTATCCGATGGGAATACGGGCGCCTTATTTAAAAAATGATAAAGATCTGGAGTTAAAGATAAATCAGTTACGTAATGAGGGGCATATTGTCATTGTCGAGCTTCCGGATCAGGCAGAGATTACATCAGGCTGCGATAGGCAACTAGTGCTGAAAAAGGGTGAGTGGATTGTTGAAGAACTTTAATTGTAAAAATCAGGTATTTTGAGAATTGAAACAATGACAAAAAATGTTGTGGTGATCGGTACGCAATGGGGTGATGAAGGTAAAGGCAAAGTTGTTGACTGGTTGACCGATCACGCGCAGGGTGTCGTTCGTTTTCAGGGGGGACATAATGCCGGTCACACGTTAGTAATAGGGGACAAAAAAACCATACTTCACTTAATACCATCAGGAATTCTTCGCAAGGCGGTAACCTGTTATATCGGAAATGGGGTGGTGATTTCACCTGATGCATTGCTTACTGAAATAGACATGCTAGAGGGAATGGGTGTCAATGTCACGGAAAGGTTACGTATCAGTGAAGCATGTCCACTCATTTTGCCGTGTCATATCGCTTTGGATCAGGCACGTGAAAAAGCGCGTGGAGTCAGTAAAATAGGAACAACGGGCAGGGGAATTGGGCCGGCTTACGAAGATAAGGTGGCCCGAAGAGCGATTCGGCTACAGGATTTGTTTCACAGAGACCGGCTTGCTGCAAAGCTGGGCGAAATACTGGATTATCATAATTTCGTCTTAAAAAATTATTTTAATGCCCCCATTGTTGATTTCCAGAAATCACTGGATGATGCGCTTATGCAGTCAGAAAGGATAAAGCCCATGGTTGCTGATGTTCCACAGCTTTTATTTAATGCAAATAAGGCAGGGAATAATCTCTTGTTTGAAGGTGCGCAGGGTGCACTGCTGGATATTGATCATGGAACCTATCCTTATGTGACATCCAGCAATTGTATTGCGGGTGCTGCCGGTACCGGAAGTGGCGTAGGGCCGCAGATGCTTCAGTATATTCTTGGTATTACCAAGGCATACACAACCAGAGTCGGATCAGGTCCTTTCCCGACCGAGCTGGACAATGATATTGGCAATCATTTGGCAACACGCGGCCATGAATTCGGGTCTACAACAGGGCGACCGAGACGTTGCGGGTGGTTTGACGCGGTAGCCATGAAACGATCGATACAAATCAATGGTGTTTCCGGTTTTTGCATTACCAAACTGGATGTGCTGGATGGTGTTGAAACATTGAATATTGGTGTAGGTTACAAACTCGGTAACGGTGAATATTCCGATGTGCTTCCCGTTGGCGCCGATGACCTGGACCAATGTGAGCCGGTTTATGAATCGATTCCAGGATGGACTGAAAATACAGCTGGAATAAAGGAATTTGGTCAATTACCCAAAGCCGCGCAAAATTATCTAAAAAGAATCGAAGAAATCTGTGAAACATCAGTTGATATGATTTCGACAGGGCCTGACCGGGAAGATACAATTGTTTTACGGCACCCTTTTGAGTAAAAATATGCGTAAAATGGTGTAAACTAGTGTTTTTAAGCATTAATCTTTATGTTGAGAGACAGTGATAGATGAACGATCTTAAACTTGCAGATGTCACCATAGATTCGTGGGTTCAAGGTGGCCCAATTGATTTTGATAACTTATCCGATTCGGTTGTTCTAATTGAAGTATTTCAGGTCAATTGTCCCGGCTGTTTTTTATATGCCCTGCCTGCAGCAATCCAATTATATGAAAAATATCATGAACAGGGACTTGAGATTATTGCCTTGGCGACAGCTTTTGAAGATTACGATAAAAACACATTAGATAATTTGAAGCTAATGGTGAATGCCGGCGAGGTCATTGGTGAAACGTTTAAAGCGCTAAGCCAGAATGGATTGTTGGATCAAACCGGTAAACTACCGTGGAAGCTTCCTTTTCCTGTCGCCATGGATCGCGTCGTCCCCGATAATGAACCGGTAACCGATGAACGCGTACTGGCCTATACCCGTCAGCTTTTATCGCAATTTGACAAATTGCCTGATGAGCAACAGCAGTCGATACTCAATCAGGTGCGCACATTCCTCGAACAAAAGATTATGAAAGCAGAAACATTTGAACGTTTTGCGTTACAAGGAACACCTTCGGCACTGCTTTTTGATCGCAGAGGAAAATTACACAATGTTTCTTTTGGACAGGTTGATTACAAGCAGCGTTTAATAGAACAGTTGCTCGGCTGATTTTTTATCCGGTATAGAACTGACCTACCGTAATAGGCGTTATACCCGGGGATTTAACGCTTAACATTTTATCCGTTTGGGCGTCACGCGTATAACGGGGTTTCCTACACAATATAAGTATCTATCCCCTTTAATAATAAATCATATTGTGCTTCGACGATTTCTTTAATCGTGAGCGCAGGTAAACCGGTAACGATATTACCTTCGGTTACCAGCCAGCCGACCGCATCGGTTGGGCCGAGATTGACGACATAACCGATATCGTGGTGCACATAAGGTTCCAGGATTTTTAAGAAACCAGAATGCCGTAAAATATTCCGCGCGATCAATTTACCTTTACGCACGGCAGATTGGGCAGACTGGACATTGGATCCCAGCGATTTATAAATGGAGCAATCCCCGGCTACAAACACATTCGGTAAGGTTTGTTGGTCAATTATCATTTGACCAAACGCATTAGCTGTCCATAATTGATCCTGCTTCTTGCCCGCGAACAATAAAGTCAGATGTGATGGTAATTCTGTGATCTCGCCAGTCGGTTTCGTTTCCAGTATAACGGTATGACCAGATTGTGCGCGATACAATACCTGGGATACACAATCGATATTGAATTCCTGCATGCGTGACTGTACATAGGTATCAAAGCCACGCGGAAACTGTTTAAGTACAGTATCACTTGAATTGATCAGACGCAGTTTAGCCTTGATTTTATGGCGGCATAAAAATTGCCTGATTTCGAATAAAAACTGTATGCCGGTTGCACCTGAACCTACCACGGAAACGACAGGCACATCGTCAGCAATCGTTTTGAGATGCTTCAATATTAATTCCGATCCCGCTGTGTGAATGAAATTCTTTAGTGTCAACACATTGTCTACCGGTTCAAACGCCAGCGATTCATCACCGGTGGTAATGATAAGATAATCAAAATCAACGATTTCATCGCCAATAACCAGATATTTATCGGTTTGCCATTGCTGTAACATGGCGTCGCTTACTGCCAGTGAAGCCTTAATGTGCTTACAATTGAAACGTGTTTCCAGTTTGCTGAATGCGACGTGTAAATCGGTTAGCGGATAACGGAATGTCTCATGCAGGTGGGTGATTTTTAGATGATGATCACTGGGATCGATGATCGTAATGTCAACATTGGATGCATACTGTTTCAAAGTCATCAATGCTGCCATTCCGGCATAACCGCCGCCGACAATGATGATTTTTATCCGTCTTTTTCCAGGTATGTAAAATGGCAACAGCGCCACGTAATCTCCTTTGTTTCCTTCGTTGTGTCAAATTATGTGATGAAATCAGGTCGCTTGCCGCCTGCTGCAGTCGTGTTAGCAGGATTCCAATGCGTAACGGCCCATTGCCAGAATGAATCCAGATTACAGTCGCGCAGTTCATCCGGTGGATTCTGACCGAGAAATTTCAATGCTGCAAACAGCTGGCATAATACATTGTTTTGTTCGACAGGCGTAGCCAAGGTTTGTTTGCTGAGCTTCTCACCTTTTGCATTGGTTACGATCGGCAAATGCATATACGCTGGTGTGGCATAGCTCAATAGGTTTTGTAAAAAAATTTGACGTGGTGTCGAATTCAACAAATCTGCTCCCCGTACGATATGGGTTATTGCCTGTTCCGCATCATCTACGACAACTGCCAATTGATAGGCAAAAACGCCATCCGCACGGTGCAAGACAAAATCGCCGATATCGTTGCCGATATGTTGAACGATAACACCCTGTACCGGGTCATTCAAACCGACTGACTGGTCGCCTGTTTTGATACGTACAGCAGGCTGTTTTTTGGGGCTGCTGGTTAATTGCCTATGTTTTTTTGCATTGCGGCATGTTCCCGGATAAACAGGACCATCAATACCGATCACACTGGAATCGGCAATTTCTTTTCTTGAGCAAGTGCAGTTGTAAGTCAATCCCTGTTTCACGAGAATGGACAACGCTTCGCGGTAATAGGCATGACGCTGGCTTTGGTAAACTACATTGCTATCCCAATACATGCCCATTTTTTCCAGCAAAGTCAAAATATCGCGAGCCGCACCCGGTACTTCACGCAGTGGGTCGAGATCTTCTATACGGACCAGCCATTCACCCTGATGTGCCTTGGCATCCAGATAACTGCCTACCGCTGTCACCAAAGAGCCGAAATGCAATGGGCCGGTAGGGGAAGGCGCGAAACGACCGCGATAAAGAGTCTTTTGGCGTGTTGTCACAATTGAAACGTGAAAAAAATAGAAATCTTAACAAAACTCCTGATACGATAAATTTAGGGAGAAATACATGGTTTCAATTTGGTTTTTCCCTTCTTTTTATGGATTTTATCTAAAATTCCGGGGTTCATTTTTGCCTGAAATTAATCCATATTCCATTGATTCATAAGGCTTCAAGTCGTAGCGTTTTAGGATCAAGTTGCAGGGGTTGTACAAAAAAGCGTTGTTTGTGCGCATCAATGGTTTTTTGTATCAGAACGATAGTATCGCCGAGCACCGTTTTCAATTCATCCAGCGCGCCGCTCATGATTGCGCGAAACACCTTCCACAGTTTACTGACATAGTTTATCTCGGTACTGTTATCGCAAGACTGCAATCGCATTTGAGCGACATTGGCGCCATTGTAAATGCTTTTGGCAATGACAAGCATGCAAAAAGCCATCTCCAGCTTGCTCTGGCTTCGTGCCGCACGGTAATGCTTCGCTACGGCATTACGTCTATCCCGGAATGGCCGCGGTAAAGACTGCGCTTTCGACTGGCTGATAAACAGTTCACTATCCAGCGGCACAAACCCTTCCTCGCCAGCCAGTCCCAGCGTCAACATCTGTTGCCCCATGACATGCCTTCCCGTTGTATGATCAAAATGATAGGATATGCCCGGCATCTTCCTGCCAAACCGCCGCACAATGGCGCCGTCTAAAACAAAAGCCTTTTTGCCCGTCGAGCGGAATGTTTGCACCGCCTTGCAGGCTATGTGCTCATGATGTCTGCGCCAGTTCAAGTCTTCCCGATTCAGGGTATCGTAAAGTACATCCTTGCCTATCCCCTGCAAGTCTTCTCGCGCAAACATGCCAATCGATCCTTTCCTTAACCACAACCACAGTGACAGTGCGTAAATCACTTTATGAATTGAGGTGCCCGAACGCTTGGTAAAACCCGAACGATTTAGGATTGTTTTAACACCCATTCGCCGCCAAAGCTCCGTAAAAGCATTCTCAACCGAAAAGCCTTCTTCCTTTAAAAGGCCAATCGTTAAAGCTGGTAAAACTGCGGCTTTTGTGTCACGATTCATTTGCGCTCCGTTAGGGTTGGTTTAATTGTCAAGAAAACCTATATTATACCCTCTATGCGCGCATTTATCATTACCAATCAAATGGTTACTCTAATTCCAGAATCCCGAAGATTTAG
>JAGRFM010000099.1 GCA_020446045.1 Nitrosomonas sp. | reverse complement strand
ACCGATAAGCGGTTAAACGTCTTAATACTGCTACATTTTTATGTAATATATCTGGGTGTTTTATAAGTGTGAATTGTTTTGATAAAGTACAGAAAAATAAATGCTGCAGATATTGCTGAAGCATAATTGATGTTATATAGGCGTTGCATGTATTCAAATGGCATTTTGGTGGCTGCTTAGCAGCCATGAAGAGAGATGGCTCGGTTTTATGGTATCGGTGGATTGACTTGAAAATGAATCCGGTTAGGTCGGCATGCGAATATATTTTGCATTGATTTTCATTGCAACTGATCCGATGACAATGAACGCTATACCGCAAATAATCAATACGATGGGCCAGCCCAAGGTATTGCTGAAATGCTCGGAAGTGAAATAACTAATATAACCGATCATAGCGATTGTGCCGACGATAAGCAAAGTGCGGCTGCGTGCAGCAGTGCTGATGTAAATAATGAGGGCGGTCAGTCCAATATACAGCACTTCATAAGTTTGATCTTCTACCAGATCGAATGCTGAAATCAGTAACGCAATCGAACCGATGAAGTACCAGAAAGCCGATATAGCGTGATGCCGTGAATGATCGAGCGCCCAGGCAATCAACATCAAAGAAATACCAATGATCAGCCAACTCAAATCGGAATCAATGTCCAGCAACTCGAATACGGTAATAAAGAAACTAAATCCGAAGAAGACGGTTGTAAAAGCAAGTACGGTGCGTTTTGTCTGCCAAAAAACCGCACCCTGTTGAATCAACATGAGTGTGGTCATAAACAATACGCCATGCAGTGGGTCTCCGCCGCTTGAATATTCATCGAGCATGATAAAGATACCCGTCGGTTGAAGCAGTGCGGCAATCAGTAAAAACGGTGTTGCGACAGACTCGTAGCGGGGGATTGTCATTGCAATGAGCGCCAGGAGAAACAGCGTGAAACCCAGGCCGAGCGTGACCACTACTCGTGCTGCCGAACCCATGTGATCCCATTGCATACCGATATAAATACAAACTCCTGTGAAAATCAGTATGCTGCCAATGACGCCAAATATTTTTGAGAGTGTGCCCTCGCTCTTTTGCTGGATGAATTGCGACTCGTTAGTAAGGGCAGCCGTTATTTCATTTATTGTAAGTTTATGATTTTGCGCTATGGTTACAATTTCTTGTAATGCTTCCTGTTTGTTATTCATATCGGTCTGCATGTTTATTCCGAATTAACAATCCACCCGATGAAACTGATGCCGCCATAGGAATACCCGTTACCGTAATCAGGCATCACAAAACTGCCGCCATCCTTCTTTTTTACCCGATTGACGTGCCGTCGACCGCCAAAAATTTCTCCCAGCAATCCACGAGAACGATAACCGCCGTACTCAAACTCATAACCATCGGGTGCTTTACTGTTACTGTCGATAGAATAATCTCTCAGCGCTTCAACCGGAATTTCATTTTCGAAATCTACGGATTGAGCCAATAGTGGCAAGTAATCGATTTTTCGAACACTTTCTTTCTGGCCATTATAAATAAACAAATCCCTGACGTTACCACTTTCATGTTCTTTTTTTGGCGTTAAACGCATGTATAACTTTTGATTCCGAATGGTGAAGTCAACATGAAAGGATGAATGATTGTCGTAACGTGTAACGCTGAATACCATTTCGTACTGTGGCGGATTGCTTTTCATTTGGGGGAGGTTATTCGCCAACAGGAATCCAAAAACCAGCAGTACCGGCAAACTGAGTCCTGTGATCAATGCAAAATTTCTTTTGAAAAAAATGCTGATTGTCATGCGCGAACCCCTGTGTTCAGGATTATAAGATGCTATGGTTAAAATAATAGCATATTGCATTGACTTAAAAACTTAAACAAGTCTTATGAGTCAATGTTCTGACTATACAAGTACAAAAAATAAAGTAAACCGATTTTGTCAATGGTTAGATTGATTAAAATCGGTTGCGAGTTAAAACTTTGGTAAGCAAAGGGTGATTTCTTGTTAGCGTGTCTGACTATACCGGTGAGAGTGATGTGATTAAATCAATCTCGATATATCGACCAATAAAAAATTTTCAATACGTGAGCGTGTCTATGTGACTGGAAGGTGAATAATTTTTGTAGAAAAATTATTTTGGTTTTGCATAAACAAGCAAATCGTCAATGAGTTGGTGAAATTCTTTTACTAAATCATCCTCTTTTCCTGCTTTAGGTGATTCGGGTGACTGTTCATTTGTTGCGCACTTTTCGTCAGTTATATTAATGCAAAAGTCTCTGAATTTATTCCAGGCAATGTTATATTCACGTAACTGTTTTTGTGGGATGAAAACGCGCAGCACTTCAAAATTTTGTTGCATTTCCGGCAAACGAGAGCACAGGTAAGCATTAACATTTTCTGGCCAACGGGTATGTTCGGGATATAAACCCGGTAATCCGATTTCAAACATTTCGCGAAAACAGTTTATGGCTTCTTCGTGGCGTTTCCGATTTACAATCTCAACTGCTAGCGCGACAAAACAAACAAATCCGAGTAGAAAAAAAGGCCATAACGGTACATTCTCAAAATATTTGGAAATTTGTTCAATATATTCTTCCAAAGTAACCTCTTGTTTTTAAAATTTAAATAAATTGTAATTTAGTGGTCAGGTATTTTAAAATAAATGCCTGCCTGAAATTCTAGTAATTTAGAAAAGCAATGTTTTCATTAAGGGTTTTCAGTTAAAACCATAAAAAATCAAGCTTTATAGTGAAATGCTCAGTGACCGGACTTTCATGATTTCACGCGATTAACAGATCGAATCTTGCCATAGTCAAAGCTACGGATCAATATAATCATGGATAAGGTAGGATTAACCATTGTCTTCGGATTACTATTCATTTATCTATTCAAGCAAATCAATTTGATTAACTGCATATCAGAACGGGGTGGCAATGCATAAGAACAATCAGAAGCGTTATGTATTCGTTTTATGGTTGATGTTGATCGGGTTTTTCAATCCAATCCATGCGAGTTCGCCAAGTGCTGTTGTGGCAGCTCATCCTCTGGCAATCTCAGCAGGAAACGACATACTGGATCAAGGAGGAAATGCGTTTGATGCGGCTATCGCCATCAGTGCCGTGCTGGCTGTCGTCGAACCCTATGCCTCCGGCCTGGGGGGTGGTGGATTCTGGTTGCTGCATCACGCCGAGACGGGAAGCAATGTGATGATAGACGGACGTGAGATGGCGCCGTCAAATGCAACCAAAGACATGTACCTGGGCGATAACGGGCAGCCGATACCCGGGCAATCACTGAATGGGCCATTGGCTGCTGGCATACCCGGAACACCGGCGGCGTTGGCGCATTTATCGCAATTTGGCCGGTTAACCTTGATGGATAATCTGCAACCAGCCATCGAACTGGCGCGCAATGGTTTTAAACTGGATCGGCGTTTTATACAGACATTGCAGAATCATCAAGAGAAATTATCGAAATATCCTGAGACAAAGGCTATTTTCCTGCCGAATAATCGATTGCCTGTTGAAGGAGAATTATTTCGCCAGCCACAGTTGGCGGTTACATTATCCGCAATAGCGCAATCAGGTTTTAACGGATTTTATCAAGGACCGGTGGCGCGGGAACTGGTGCGCTCAGTTCAGTCAGCTGGTGGAATATGGCGAACGCAGGATCTGGAAAACTATCGGGTCATTGAACGCAAGCCTGTTCAATTCAACTATCGGAATGCGCAAATTACCACCGCGACGCTGCCGTCAGCGGGCGGTTTGACGCTGGCGCAGTCATTGAATATTCTTGATTCGGTTTTTCGCCGTGAACAAAACGCTATTCAACGTTCCCACCTGATTATTGAAGCGCTACGATTGTCATACAGGGATCGTGCATTATTGCTGGGCGATAGTGATTTTGTATCTGTTCCGTCGGAACGTTTATTCAGTAAAGCCTATGCGGCCCAACAAGCCACACAAATTGATTCTGATCGTGCGGGCGTGAGTCAATCCATACAATCAAATTCAAAATTGCCGGTAAACGATGAAGGGACTGAGACGACACATTTTGCGGTCATGGACAAAGCCGGCAACCGTGTTGCGGCGACATTGACCATTAACACGTTTTTCGGTTCCGGATTTGTGGCCGGAAATACCGGTGTGTTACTCAACAATGAAATGGATGATTTTTCGATCAGCGAACATGTCCCTAATGTTTTCGGATTATATGGTTCCCGTGCCAATGCCATAGAACCGGGGAAACGCCCTTTGTCGAGTATGTCGCCGACATTCGTTGAGCATGAGCAAGGCGTCTTGATTGCGGGCACGCCGGGTGGCTCACGGATCATCAGCATGCTGTTACTGGTTATATTGGACTTTGTCGATAATCAGGAAACAAATCCACAAAAACTGGTTGCTCTGCCGCGTTTCCACCATCAATATTTACCGGATTTTGTGCAGATTGAACCGGATTCGTTCGAACCTCAATGGATCCGTGACCTGGAATCAAAAGGGCACGACGTGCAGCCGATGCTGCGTAGATGGGGTAATATGCAGTTGATTTATTATGATAAAGCATCCAAAAAAGCAACTGCGGCAAGTGATCCAAGAGGAATGATGGATACGCGTTATTAATGGATTACTGCAGGATATGATGTCTTAAGCGGGTCAATATGGTACAGACTGAAAATTCGAATGGCAACGCCGCGTTGTAATTCATTCGTGATAGAATGAGCGACTAATT
>JAGRFM010000098.1 GCA_020446045.1 Nitrosomonas sp. | reverse complement strand
TATGCCAATACCGATGTGCAGCGCGGTGTGCATAAGCCGCCTGCAAATGAACCGGTTATCGGCGCCTTGCGGTTTGCTCAGGATATTAATCGTTTTCAACAGGAATTATTGAATCCCAATGGGGTTAATTGCTTGCGTTCGTTCCCCGGGCGTGGACACAGGGTATGGGGCGGCCGTACGCTATCGAGTGATCCGGAATGGAAATATGTGAATGTGCGGCGATATTTCTTGTATCTGGAACGTTCGATCGACAAATCGACGCAATGGGTGGTTTTTGAACCCAATGGCGAGCGGTTGTGGGACAACGTTAGGGCTACGGTTGAAAGTTTTCTCTATAACGAATGGGTAAACGGCCGTCTGCTCGGAAATAGTAAAACGGCTTATTTCGTACGCTGCGATCGCAGCACCATGACGCAAAATGATATCGATAACGGCCGGCTCGTTTGCCTGGTTGGTGTGGCAGCATTGAAACCGGCGGAATTTGTGATCTTTCGTATTGGCCAGAAAACAGCTGATGCGTGATGACCTAACGACAATTTAAAGGGAGCTTGATCATGGAATTACGCGATACACCTTATGGTGTTTTCAATTATTTGGTTAATCTGGGTGATGGTTCGGAAGGCGAAGTGCAAGGCGGTTTCTCGGAGGTTTCCGGATTGAATGCGGAAGTGACTGTGGCGGAATATCGCAACGGAAATGATCCGGTTAATTACGTTAAAAAAATTCCCGCGATTAATAAAGCGGGCGATGTTACGCTGAAAAGGGGTGTCATTGGCGCCGACAATATTTATAACTGGCTTGAACAAATCCGTAATGGCGATGTAACAGCAAAACGGGATGTCATCATTAAATTGAAAAATGAAGATCCGACAAGTTCTGCTGCTGTGGTGACCTGGAAACTGGTGCAAGCCATGCCAATTAAATGGACAGGACCTACACTGACAGCCAAGGGCGGTAGCGATGTGGCTATGGAAGAGCTGGTTTTGTCCGCCGAAACCATTATTCAAAGCTAAACTGGAATAGTAATCCATGGAATGGCTTGCCGGTTCCCGCATAGCGCTGACACCGCGTCCTGCAGAGCGACGCGAGTCCGCATTGGATGTGGCCATGCTCGGTCATTGTCCAGGACGGGTTCGTTTGGAACGTTTGATCAGATTATCCGGCGCATTGGATGAAATGCGAGCAATCGGATACGGTGATACTGTAGATCGGTTATTGCTGATTGATGCAATGGATAGCCTTTTGATGACTGAATATGTCAATAAGATTTTGCTGGGTGATATTGTGGATGGTTCATTATTGGTTAGTGGGCTGAAGCAATGGTTATCCGGTAAGGTTTCCGATGATGAAATCTCAGCCGGAGTAAACGAACTGCTTGACGAGAATCTTGTAGAAAAGTCAAAGCTGATCGAAGCGGTGCATCGATTTGTGGATAATCTCGTATCCGGGGAATACAGGGCGCTTTACCATTTACCCATTCCACTTTATTCCAGCGCGGAGTTTTATGATATTTTTCCCGATGCTGTTGACACGCCTGCAGAGTATATCAGTGTATTGGCGGGCAATCGGGCATGGCTGGGTTTTGCGGTTGATGATTTTTTTGCAAATGGCGGAGAGAAACTCTGGGTAGTGCGGATACCGCAAAATGAAACTCAGGCCGGTTTTTTACCCAAAGCAGAAACCCGTTTGCATGATATAACCAGTTTGCAGGGATTGGCCTGTGTGCTGGTGATCCCATCGCTGGGCGTGGTGAGTTTCCCTGACCTTGAGCGTCTGCAGATTCCGGCGCAATTACCGGATATTCCTCGCAAGCGCCTGGAAAATGCTGTGCCGCAATTTCTGCCCTGCACTATGAACATGGACGACGGTCATCGTGAGCGGCGTTATGGCGGATACGGTGAATTAGGTCAAATGCCGGATCCCATACCCTTTGAAAATGTACTGCGAAGTCTTTTGCAGTTTGTGACGCGTTATCGTCCTGATGTGCAGTGCCTGCTAACTTTGCCGCTGTCTTATTCTGATACGCTGGAAAGTCCGGAACTTGACCCCGTAGCGCAGGCAACGCTGGCTGATTTCAAACAAAGCAAGCACAATGCTCAAGCGTTAAGGCATATACAGTTTTTGTTTCCGTATTTGCGTGGCCCCCGTTTCGCCCTGCATACACCTGTGGGTTTGATAGCAGGCCAACAAGTAGCCGTAACACGTCGCTATGGTCCATGGCGTTCGATTGCGGAGCGGCCGCTCAACTGTGATGCAATGCCTTACCCAAGTTTATCCAGAACGCAAACGGTGGCTTTGCGGGAGAATCCGGGCGTCAGTCTGATTAAGCCACGCAAATTATATGATGGGAAAATTCAACTGGGCCTTGATGATGAACGTCTGGTCGTGCCGGCACTGCCAGCGGCTGATTATCCTGTTGACCGGCAACGGTATGATGGATTCCGTTCAGCGGAAGTCATGCGCTTTCTGGGTTTTCTGCGCCGTCAATTACAAGCCTTGGGCGATCAACTGGTATTTAATATCGACTACCGTGATCCCAGGCCGCGTTTGCTGTTGGAGCAGCTTCTGCGCCGGTTACATGCGCGGGGCGCATTACGCGGCGCTTTGCCGGAACAGGCCTTTTCAATAGCTGAATCGCAACCCCAGGAAGGCGCCGTCGTGTATGAAATTATGCTCGCACCTGCTTTTCCCATTGATCGATTGTTTTTGACATTCACAAATCTGAATGGTGAATGGCGCACAGCCATTCCGGGAGTGTCGTGATGGCTCAGACGAGTGAGTTTGTAGCATTCCGGTTTAAAGTAAATCTTTATCATGAAGATATGAGTGAACTGCTTTGTAGCGGTTACTTTAGCGAAGTAACGGGATTCGAAGCGACAATGGAACCCAAGGCTATTCGAGAAGGTGGGCTGAACTGGGGAGAACATCAGCGTTCCGGACCAACCAAATTTGCACCGATTATTTTGAAACGCGGTGTCACGGATATTAATGACTTATGGTCTTGGTTTGATGTAACGACCAATCAGGCGAATTATGGTTATCGTTTGAATGGGGAAATTATTGTTTATGGGAATCCAAGTGTTACGGGTACCGGCAGTCAGCAAAGCGTGACCGATAATGCCGTGATGATCTGGAAACTGAATGGTGTGCTGCCGACAAAATTTAAGGGCCCCGATTTATCTGCTAACGCCAGCCAGGTGGCTATTGAAGAATTACATATGGTGCATCAAGGTCTCGAATTACAGCGGCCTGCGCCCGCTGGAACACAAGGTCGGAGTGCCTCATGATAGCCATAGAACGCGGCAAATTGATACCGGTTAATGGCGAGAATGATAGCCCCGACCTGGAAAATGCAGTGGATGTGCAATTCAACCCGACCAGTCTGAAAGTCAGTTTGTCTAACACGCTAAAACAGAATGAACGTAATGGCAGTAGCCGTTCAGCACAGTTTGTGGACAAAAGCTCGTCAAATCTGACAGTTGAATTGATATTTGATACAACCTATATCGAGCAACCCGGAAATACACAAAGTGGAAGCCAGCAAGCCAGCAGCGCCGGTAGCAGTCAGTCGCAGGATGCTATCGAGCAGGGTTCGGATGTGCGGCTGCAAACAAAAAAGATTGCGGATACATTCATAAAGCCTGTAGCCGAAGGTGAAAATCTCAGGGCGCCTAAACGCTGCTTATTTCAGTGGGGGGCTTTCGAGTTTTTAGGCATGGTGCAAAGTTTTGACGAAACCCTGGATTTCTTTTCCCCGGAAGGCCGCCCTTTGCGTGCGACGGTTTCCTTAAAGCTCAGCGAAGATCGATATCAATTTCGCAACAGGGAGGTTGATCAGGCCGAACGTAACGCGCCGTCTTTAAGTGCGACAGGCGCTGGGCAGCAGGACAGCGCAGCGGACCAAAGTGCTTCTCCTATACCTGGTGGCAGTGGAGATAAGACCGGTAATTGGCGGGATACATCATTGTTCAACGGGGTGGAATCACCGAGAATGCCTTCACTATCTGTTGTGGCGATCCCTAAAATTAGCATTGGTGCTTCATTGAACATGAGTGGCGGTGGCGGCATCGGTATCGGTGGTAATCTGGGCGTCAATGTGAGCGCATCCGGAAGTGCTGGTTTCAGTGTAAGCGGTGGTTTGTCTGCGACGTCCAGCTCCGGGGATTCTGTTGGGGTAAAAAAGGGAGCGGGAAAATCGGCTCAGCAAACGTTAGGGCAGGCGATTCAAACGACGAGTCCGGCGTTTAAATTTGGAAACTCGACGGCTTTGGGAACAGGTATTGAAGGTGCTTTTGACGCTGGCGGCAGGTTTGCAACAACCAAAGCGGCCCATTTGCAAACAGGTAGTGCTTTGCTGAGAATGGACAACAGCAAAGTGGACCAATCCGGTCGTCAATTTTCGGCCAAACAGACGGTTAACAGGCAATCCGTTCATGAAAGCGCCGGACAAGCAGGTTTTCAAAACGGTAATCAACGCAGCAATGCGATATCAGTTGCCGGGTTGTTAAAAGCTACCCGTGATTCCGGAGTCGGTTTTGATTAGTAGATTAACAGGAGGTAATCAACATTATGCCGGTATTTATCGGAGAAGTTGTTGTAGAACTGCAAGACAGTGTCACTGAATCAACCGAAAATCAGTCAACGGAGCAACAGATACCTTTGACAACGGCGGAGATAGAACTGGCGCATAGTCTGGCATTAATCAAACAACGTCAGGATAGGCTGAGAATAGATTAAAGTGCGTATTTGAAGTCATGAATCAATCCGCATCCGCTTTTGTCAGTACTCGTCCGAGCGTTAAAGTTGACGGCGAGTTGCGCAACGATCTGCAAGAGGCTTTATTGGCAATGGTGATAAATTTGCCTTTGCATGGTTCAGCGCATGCTGAATTACAATTTTCAAACTGGGGTCGACGGGAAGGTGAACGCAATCCTGATTATATATTATCCGAAATAATGCTCGGAGCAGAAGTTGAGGTGTTAATGGAAGACAGCGCTTCCGGGGGATCACAAAGCCTTTTTAGTGGTGAAATTACTGCCATTGAAGAAAACTATGGTGAGGGTGCGCCAGTGATTGTGCTATTGCTACAGGACAAACTGCATCACCTGGCGCGAAGCCGGCATAACCGGAGTTTTGAAGATCAGAGCCCGGACGATCTGGTGCAAAATATCGCGAGCGAAGCTGGATTGCAGGCTGATGCGGCGATATCCAGTCTGACAACAACCTGGCATCAGTTAAATGAAAGCGACCTGGCTTTTTTGACACGTATCGGTAATCGCTTTGAGATTGGGATTCGCTTGGAGGGTAACCGAGTGCGTGCAAGAGCGGAAGAAGCGGATCCTAACCCTATACCATTGAATATTCAGGACAGCGCGTTGAAAGTGCGTTTAATTACCGATTTGAATCACCAGCCTGTAGTTAGCCAGGTCAATGGCTATAACCTTGTCAGTGCAGATGCCGCCAGTTTTAGTGCAGAAGCAATGACACCGGCACCAGTTGGCACTACCGCTGCAGCAACTTTAAATGACTTGGGTTGGCAGGGTGAAGAGATTGTTCCGCAACCTTTCCCCGGCAGTAATGCTGAAGCGGAAGCATATGCCAAGGCGGCGTTCCGGCGCCAGGCGAAAAGATTTATCCAGGGTGAAATTATGTGTCAGGGAGAAGCCGGTTTAAAGCCGGGGCGGGAAATTGAATTAAGCGATGTTTCACCAAGATTGCGAGGTACCTATCAGGTTGTGCATTGTGTGCATCGTTTTGACAATAATACGGGGTTTGAAACGCACCTGAAGGTCAATAAAGGCGGGTGGCAGCGATGAACAGTCATGTGCTGGGTAATTTACATAGTTTGCAGCTGGCCCAGGTGACTGATAATGCCGATCCCGAAGGCCGTGGACGTATAAAAATACGTTTGTTTGCAACATCGATGGAAATTTGGGCCAGTGTCGTTGTACCTTCGGCGGGTAATGGCTACGGCGTCAGCTTTGTGCCGCGGCTGGAAGAAATTGTTGTCCTGGCTTTTGTGACACCCGAGATGCCGCTGGTGCTGGGCAGTGTATGGGCTGGCAATGACAGTGTTCCCGAAGATGCCGATCCGCAGGAAGAACATTATGTCGTACGTACGCCACAAGAAACAGTGTTGGATTTCGATGATGGTAACGGCCCCAAAGTGGAATTAAGAAGCCGCTCGGGTTATCGCATCAGTATAGATGAAAGCAGTGGCGGTGAAATTGTGGTCGAGCGTGGCAGCCAGAGCGTCAAACTAACGCCCGCTGCAATTGAAGTGCGCAGTAGTGGCAGTGTTACCGTTGATGCCAGCAGCGTAACAGTGAATGCGAGCACCGTTACCGTCAATGCCAGTATGTCTCGGTTCAGTGGCGTTGTGCAAGCCGATACCGTCATAGCCAATTCAGTAGTGGGGACATCTTATACGCCGGGTGCGGGTAATATTTGGTAGGAGAGACGTGTGATAACAACGAATCAAAAGAACCATGCAGTGCGTATCAAATCGCCTTTTTACCAAAATGATGGTAACTGTGGTTTGCATCGCTATCTGGAAGCAGACTTTGTTAACCGGTTCAAACAGAATGTAACAAAACATCAATTCGACTTGCCGCAGTTCAGCAGCTGGCAGCAGGAAGAACAGCGCAGCCAGTTTGACGATGCGTTGGTGCTGCGTTTGCCGTTGCACCGGGCATTTCATATCGTTAGTTGCGAGGTGGTGTGCGATTGCCTGGGTGAACCCGCACTGGACCCCGATAAGGTCGCTTCCGCAGGTTTTGTCATACGGCGCATCAATAGTGCGGGCGAACAGGCCTGGATACTTGAAGACGGTGAGGCAATGGGCTGGCAGGGCGCGTCCGTTGAACAAGGAGACCCTGATCGTGAACGACGGTTATGCGCAAATGGTGTATTACATCAATCCGATGATCAGGCAACGTATAGCGGTGAGGAAGTACATCCTTTACATGCGTTGAAAATAAAGGACGCCACCAATAAAACCCACACGTTATTATTTGGCTATTTGCCGTTAGGCGGGTTTTATTATCAACGCGATACCAGCGAAATCCTGGATCAGGATGATCAGAAAAATGTAGCTACTTCCACATTGTTTTGGCCGTTCGGTTATCGTCAGTCCAATGGCCAACTCTGGTCCGATGAGCATACCAAGCCGGTTGTTGAAGGAAAGCCAACCGAAGCTTTTTTTGAACTGTTGCGTGTGTTGGTCAATCGGTATCACCTCGGCGAAAACAGCATCGAAGAAAACGCAGAGCTGGAAGCGCTATGCCGGCAAATAGGGCTTTATGATGCCAAAGGCTTGGCATTAAACTTGGGCAATGGGGTTTATAACGAAACCAACCAGGCCTTATTTACGCCTTATCGTAAACAAACGCTTTATGATTATTTGCAGGCCTGTTTTGCAAACGCCAGCTACAATCCACTCGTTGACTGGATTGATCGGCAGGAAACGTCAATCCGGGAAGCACACTTAGCCTGCACACCGGTACAGCTGGAATTGTTGCCACGTCCTGATGACACTGGCAAGATTGATTCAACAGTGTTGATACTGGCTTCACAGGCTCGTTATATGCGCTATTTGCTCGGTCAGCGATTGCTGAATATGACATTGGACAAAATTAAGGAAATTCCGTTACCAAAATTTGCGCAAAATAATGAAGATGTTTTTCAAGTGCGCGTGTTTATTCGCTACCGGGATAATTTGGGACAAGAACGGCTCCATTGGGCGGATACTACACGCAGTATTTCGTTTCGCGTTGCCGCTCCTTTTGACCCCGAGGCCAGCAGACCTGCGATGATTCAGATGCCATCTCTGGCTGACTTGCGCCGTGGCCTGGCCAAAGGAGTATCGATGATTACACCGAGCGATACCTTTTCATTTATTAACAGTCTTAAGAGTAAGGAAGGCGCCAGTGCGGACGCACTACCAAAAGGTAATAAGCCCAAAGCAACGCCAGACACTGGAATTCAATGGATATGTTCTTTTAGTTTGCCGGTGATAACAATGGTGGCGATGATTTTACTGATGATCATGATATCGCTGTTGAATTTTATTTTTTCGTGGATACCGTGGGTGCGTATCTGCTTGCCGGTACCGAAACTGAAATTTCCGAAGGGAGGGGGATAATGAGTGCACCTGTTCCGACAATTTTGAGTTGGCCGTTACTCACCGGTATTGACGAAAATGGCCGAATAAACTGGTCGCGTGATGATTTGAGTATTCGCGAAACCATGTTGAATATTCTGCTGACCAGACCTGGTGAACGTTTGCAGCGGCCCGGTTTTGGCGGTGGATTGCTGAATTTTGTGCATCAGCCAAATAACGAGACAACACGGCATTTAATTGCCAGTGTGACACGCAAATCACTCGAACAATGGGAACCCAGAGTGGAAATTGAGGAGGTGCTCGTACAAACCAGTCCTGCCAGCGTTTCAGATGTTCATATCAATATCCGTTATCGGTTGCGCCATACACAGCGCCCGGCAGAATTAGGGTTGACGCTCGATTTGAGCCTTTCGGCTTAACGGTTAAAAGAGGGCCACTATGCCATTACCGGTACCGAATTTAGACGATAGACGTTTTGACGATCTCGTAGCGGAAGCAAAAGCCAGGCTGATTAACCATCTGCCTGAACTTACTCAGATTTCGCCGGGAGATCCGCTACATAGTTTTGTCGATTTATTCGCCTGGTTGACAGAAACTATTCTCTACCGTGCCAACTTGATACCGGAACGGCAGCGGCGAATCATTCTGAATTTATTGCAAATTCCTGTACGTGCTGCGCGTCCGGCGAAAGGAGTTGTGTCTGTGGATGCCGGACCCGGCAGCGTTTTGCTGTCGCCGTTGTTAATCGATGGGAGTCAACTACGGGCAAACAAGCAGACTTTGACGGCGGTAGGTGAGCTACAGCCAACCAACTTGACTTTGCAGGTATTGATCAAGAAAAAGCTCGGAACTGCTGATTTGGAGGCGATGGGGTTGACTTTGCAGGATTTGCATGAGCAATTTGGTTTGCGTAAAGGTGAAATACCTTCGCCATTCCAGCCGTATCGTTTTGATTTGAATATGGAAACCTTGCGGCTTACGCAAAGCATGGATAACAGTTTCTACCTGGCCTGCATTGCGCCGCGTCAATTAGAGAACAAATTGGATCAGCTGCGTAATCAGCTGGCAGGTATTATTCTGAACATCGGTGTTGCGCCAGCTGATGACCTGCCCGGCGAAGCGATTGACAGGCAAAAGTTAAAACCGCGCAAGCTGATTTGGGATTTGGTATCGACCGGAGAAGAAGGTGAAGTCATTTTTCTGCCATTAGATGTATTGGCAGACAGTTCATCGGGTGGCCGTCAAACGGGCGTGGTACGTTTGCGGTTACCTAAAAATCCGGATTTGTTTCAGGCATTCGATCCGGGTGATCCCATGTTCAATGGTGTGGGTGACCGGCCGCCTGAGCTGGCGGATGAAGTTGAGGCCGGGCGTGTTGCGTTCTGGTTGCGTTTGCGCTGCGATGAACATCCCGAGCTGCAACTGGGCTACCTGGGATTGAACGCTGTTGATGTGATAGCACAGGGCTTTAAACAGGATCTTGTGGTTGGTATTGGTACTGGTCAGCCGGATCAGGTTGTTGTGTTGCCCGATCAACATATCGACGCGGCGACAATACGGTTAGATGTTGAGGAAAATGGCGCCTGGGTGCGCTGGCAGCGCGTCGATTTTTTGGGTGGGCAGGATAGCGATGCACGGATTTACCGGCTCGATCCTCAATCCGGTTATGTCTATTTTGGTAATGGCACCTATGGTCGCCGACCCCCATCGGGAAATCGCATACGCATAGCGGCATATTTGTTTGGCGGTGGCAGCGAGGGTAATTTGCCGGGTGGGACGATCAAGGAAATTGTCGATGGCAGTTCGCGTCACAAGGTACGCCATGAATGGCCGTTGCGGGGTGGGCGGGATGCAGAAACCGTTGAGGAAGCCGAAAAAAGGATACCGCAATTTTTAACGCATCGTAACCGGGCTGTATCGATGCAGGATTTCAAGATTATTACCGAGGCCAATCCGGTTAATCCGGTATCGCGTGCGGAAGTATTGGCCGGGTTTTTGCCGGGTGCCAGTATCCGCGCCGTGCGTGAAAATGTCCCGGGTGTGATTAGTGTATTTGTTATACCACCGGCTGATCCGGCTTTGGGACAAACGCCGAAACCCAGTCAGGGATTATTGAAAGATGTATTTGGTTATCTGTTGAACCGGATTTTGGTGGGAACCGAACTTTATGTATTAAGTCCGGAATATGTTCCCATTGCAGTCAGTGTCAAGGTCCAGGTGCTTGATGTGGAAACCGAGCAGCAGACGCTTCTGGATGTTCAACAGGCTATTGTGGAGTACTTGTGGCCATTGCCGCCAGGTGGTGCGCGTGGAGAAGGCTGGCCGTTCGGGATACCGAATAATACGGTTCGCGCCAATGAATTGACAACACTGATTGCACGGGTAGCGGGTGTACGGGAAGTTACAACGATTAGTCTGTTTCAACGCAGCAAAAAGGGCTGGCGGCGTCTGCAGGATAATGAGACGATCAGTTTGGAAAAGTACCAGTTGCCGGAATTGCTGGGTGTACGCGTGGAAACAGGTACGGGTTTGCCGGAATTGCCAGAAGGTATCGGTCTGATGGAAGGACAATCGCCTGCTAGTAGCCGGGGTATACCGGTACCGGTGATTCGGGATATTTGTTGAGAGAAGATAGACCATGGATGTCAATAATACGCCTTATTTTTTGCTACGCGGTGAAGATGATTTTTCCCATCGATCCGGTCGTTTGTACTGGAACCCGCAAATACAGGCGTTAACGCTGGCGCAAAATCAGGTGTTGCATTTGCCGATATCGAATCCCATTGCCGCACTTGACGCATGGCAAGACAGCATGCCATTGGCGCTGGATAGTTTTAACCAGATCGGACGGTTAAGTGCGGATGCAACACGGGTGGAATTTAACAGTGGACGTGGTTATTTGACATTGCAGGATGGCGAACTGAACGATGTGGCGGCGCCATGGGGTCAGTTTACTGATATGGCTCTCGAAGCATCCAACACAGAAAGCCCAGGCGATATCAAAAATGCCATTGATAATGGCCGTTTGGCGTTACCTTTTAGTGATGGTGTCAGCCGTCACGGTTTAGTGTTGTTTCATCTGGCGCGGCGCTGGCAGACGTTTTGTGAATGGGACAGCTTGGAAGGGGAAGCAGCAAGCGAACAATTACCCCTGCGTGCCTGTATCGATGCCGATCATCGCATCTGGTTGATTAGTGAACATGCTTTAATGCTGTGTGCTGGTGAGCCTTTGCCTTTGCCCTATCAAAAACAGGCAGTGCGGTTTGAGCCCGAACAAAGTAATCCACATCCGTTACGGAGAAAATGGCGGCAATCATTACCGCAGTCTTTACGGGCATTGGCGTTATGTTGTGACTGGGAACATCTTTATATGCTTTGCCATAATGGTGAAGGAGAACAGTTCATTCTAACCCGACCTATTTCGGAATCGTCCACTGCCGGTTTTAAACAATACGCTTGTCCCGAAGATCTGCCGTTTGCCATCGATCTTGAGGTCATATCAGCAGCTGCGTTACCAGGTAGCCAGCGACTGGCCGTTTTGGCGCCATTAACTGACGAAGAAAGCTCCACAGGCTTGGATTGCCCGGTTTTGAGTTTGCATTGGGATGCTGAAACAAAAAGTGGACGGGCGCAATTGAACTATGAACGCTACCCGATGCTGTCACTGGCTGAACCGCGTTTTGTTGCCAGTGCGGACGGACAGGTGCGCTATCAATCCGAAGCTGATGCGGATTTCCCGGAAATCGCACCGCGGCCACGTGAGCTGCATGCCTTGCGCCGCCCGCAGTTTTTTAAGGAAGGGACGGCTTTATTGCAGCGTGAACTGGATTCGGGCAGACCGGATACGCAATGGCACCGCATCTATCTGGATGCCTGTATTCCGCCAGGCTGCGAAATTAATATTGCAGTCAGAGTGTTTGCCAGCGAGCAAGCACCAAGACCGAAACCGATCAAACAGCCGCCACCGCTATGGAGTCCGCTCTCTTCAGAGTTGCCGTTTACACAAAGCCTTGCGGGACAACAGGCGGGTGTCAGTGGCTTGTTTGAAATTTTATTACAGCAACCGGATGGACCTGTGCGCCAGTTGCAAGGCCGTTATTTGCAGATCCAAGTCAGTCTGAGCGGTGATGGCAGAAACAGTCCCGCCTTGCATGCCATGCGTATTTATTATCCGCGTTTTTCTTACCAGGAAGCGTATTTGCCTGAATTTTACCGCCAGGAGCAGGATTATGATCCGGCATTAGCGTTTGGATCCGCTAATGCGGCGGATGTTCGGGAAAGGATGTTGGCCGCTTTTGAAGGTATGTTAACCCCAGTGGAAGGTTTTATCGCCGCATCTGAACAACTGGTGCAGCCGGATGCTACGCCTGCGGAACATTTGTTTTGGTTGGCGGAAACTGTCGGTACTCAATTGCCGGTACACTGGCCGATATACCGGCAGCGCAGATTGCTGCAGGAAATAACATGGATACAGCAATATAAAGGTACTCTGGATGCATTGAATTACGCGCTTGATATTGCCAGTGATGGGGGGGTGCAGCGCGGGGAAATAGTGGTGGTTGAAAATTTCAGGTTGCGGCGCACCATGGCTACCATATTGGGTGTCGATATGGACGATAGCGATCATCCGTTAACGCTGGGGACGGGTATGAGTGGTAACAGTATTGTGGGAGACAGCCTGATTCTGTCAGAAAGTGATGCGCGTCAGTTCCTGGCTTTGTTTTCACCGGAACTGGCCAACCGTGACGAGACTGAGGCAGTTAATACTTTTTTTGAAGAGTATGCCAATCAGTTGAGCGTATTGTTGCACGGACGTGGCGTCAAGCAACGTGATGCAGTTGAAGCGGTATTAAGTGACTATCTGCCGGTACATTTGCAGTATCAAATCATTGAAACTGAACATCCTTTTGTCCTGGGTAATGCGCCGTTGCTTGATGTTGATACTTTCCTTGAACATTCTCCCCGATCTCGCCAGGTCAAACTGGATGATACCTATTTGGGACGAGAAGGTATTTTGAAAAATCCGGCAGCCTTTTCACCGGAGGATATTAATGCATTGGACTGATACGCTACCAATCGGGTTTTATGACCATTGGTTTTGGCATAATTTAAGCCTTACGAGGAGACCGTATGGATAATCCAGACGATATTTCTACGCTTGAACAGGATTCCAGTCTGTCTGAACCATTACGTCGGGTTGCTTACGAGGCGGGTATGATGCTCGGGCTTGAGGCAACACGTGATGAGCAAACTTATCATCGCCGGCGTTTGAATCGCCATCAATACTGGCTGCATGGTTATGGTACGTTGGCGGGCATGGTTGTCAGTATATCGCCGGAAAGCGTTTCGGAAGAAGTTGAGAATCCGTCGGTGCGCTTGTTGGTCAGTCCGGGAATCGGCATCGATGGCTTGGGGCGTGAAGTGCTGATCCAGGAAAGTTACTGTATCAATCTGGGTGACTGGCTGGATGCGC
Organism: Nitrosomonas sp.; assembly: GCA_020446045.1. Classification (GTDB taxonomy): domain Bacteria; phylum Pseudomonadota; class Gammaproteobacteria; order Burkholderiales; family Nitrosomonadaceae; genus Nitrosomonas. The sequence continues at coordinate 4,453 of JAGRFM010000098.1, read as the reverse complement.
AAAGTGAGAGTCATTTGCGTGAAGGGTATAGCGATGCCGACAATTTACTATGGTTGAAAGTGTGTGTGCGGCAAAAGGACTGTCCTGTAGCGAAGCAGCCGGTTCTTGCGCGCAAGCTTAATCTCAGTACGGATGCCGTGCAACCGAGCCGCATTGCGGATAGTGTACAGCTGGATTTGATACCCGAATTGCCGGCTGCAAATGGAGATGATGCCTATCAGCCATGGGCGCATCATCAAGCAATAGCAGATGATTTGCCAGCATTGTCGGAAGCCGAGCAGGCAATGATAACTCAATTGGAAAATGACGGTCAGCAGGTGGCTGCAGCTCAGTTGCGGTTGCATGCGCGTTTATTGCATGCACTCGATAATGACAGTATCGATGCCCGGCAATTGATCCATGAGTTGGAAAATGATGCGCGGTTGTTATTGGCGCGGATTAGCATTCCCGTTGCGGATATCAACGATTTGTCGATTGATCCGGCTACAATTTCTATTAATAATTTGGTGCGGCCTTTTTTAGCGACGGCCAGCCAATTGGCCTGGCTTGCACGTCAGCCGATCAGTACAGAATAATATGCTGTTTCAATTTGATATTGTCGGCAATATCAAATTGAAACAGCAATACTGAATACGGAGGTTTTTTATGGGCGAGATTCTTTTTCAACCGCTAGGCGAACCCGTTCCATCCGGTAGCGGGTTGGACAAACTTGCCGATATCGATCCGCGACTAGCGCGCACGCATTATTTTGATGGCCGGTTGCTGACCGCAGAAGATTTAACGCGTGATCAGGTTTATCTGGATCAGCGTTTGCGCGAACTCGGACGCGTTCTCGGTAGTGGCATTATAAGCGGACTCGAGCTTGAGTTCGATAAGCAGACAGGAACACTGTCACTTAAATCGGGCCTGGCATTGACAACCGCAGGCCGTGTGCTGGAATTAAACAATACATTGAATATTGATCTCAGAGACAGTGCGCGGATTCGTACACTCAATAACGGTCAATTTGCTCGATTGAACCGCGGCTTATATACCGTAGTGTTACGGTATGTTGAAGTAGGTACCGATATTGCGGAAGTGTTTCCGAAGGATTTGGGCGCCAAGCGCGATTTTCAGTACAAAATGATTACTGAGTCGGTGCAAATGGGCTTAATCCCTTTGCCAATCCCTTTACCGCAACAGAGTCCGTTACAGATACGCGCGCAGTTGATGCGAGAATTGCTCGGTGATGATCGGGTGCATGGTTTACTGCCGGAGGATGCGATGGCATTGGGTGTGATAGCCATACAAGATGGTGCGCCGCAATGGCTCGATGCGCAGATGTTAAGACACGCTGTGCGAAAAGAACCGGAAATTGATTCATTGCAAAGTGACTTGTCCAGACAGTACGAATTCCTGCTGAACGATATTCTCGTTGAACGCCAAAGTGGCGGATTAACCGGTGATTTTCATGCCAGTGATTATTTTTCCCTGTTGCCGCCAGTGGGTGCTTTGCCGAAAGAAGCGATTGATCCGGTAAATGGGCGTCAAGGTTTTTTTCCGGAAAATTTTCAGGTTGCTATAGCGCCGATACGGATGGCTGATGTCGAATTGATTCGCGCCGAATCTCTGGCATTGCCACCGATTGATCTGACGAATGGCGAGCCTGCAGATGTCGTGGTATTGGTACCGTTATCCAACCTGCACTATGGACATTATTCGGCCCAGTTGGAACGGGCTTATGATCCGGAAAAGCGTTTGTTGCCGCAACTGGATTTGTTGCGGTTGAAACTCTACCCGACACAGCCGGTACATGCATTGGATACTGATCAGGCTGCATGGCAATCCATCTGGGACGGTATAGGCAGCAATAACCTCTTTTATGTCCGGCGTCCCAGCCGTGCAGCAGAAACCGCAATCAGTGGTGTCGTCCTGGCGCTTGGTATGCCCCCAACAGCAATTTCAACAGAAGAAATGGAATTAGGGGTTGCGGACAGTGGAGGACTGATTGAAGATGAAGAAACGGTCTTTTTAAGGCGGGTTAATTACACGATGTTGGCGGATATCCGTCCACCCGTTGATGAAGCCGGTCAGGAAGCGCTGAATGCCATGATCGAATCGTTTAGTCAAGCTGCTGTGGTAGCTTCAAGCCAGCGAATATTGCTCCTGGTTGAACGGCAGTATGATGTGCTCATCTGGCAGACTCTGAATCAGCTGACGATAAACGCCAATCTGGATGTTTTTTTGCAGGGATTGATTGATAAGCCAGCCGAACAGTCGACGCATGAGTTTGTCGTGCAAAATGCTGCTGATCTGGGTTTGAGCAGCGAATTACGTGATCAATGGAACGCGTTAAGCTAACAAATCTCGAGGTTTTTACGGTACGGACGGCCTGTCATGTACTTATGAAAAAAGGAGTGGGCGGTTATGACACTGATCTTATTGCATGAACCGATAGCCAGTTCCAGGGAACTGCAACGCGTGCATATGTTTCCCGGCCGTCATTTGGGGGAAGCGGAATTCGATCGCGAACAGGCTTATGCCGATGCCCGTTTTGAGGGCGTGCTACAGGGCAATCCGCCGGGGATAGTGCATGGGCTCGATATACAGATGGGGCCTAACAGTGTCAATGAACCAGGTTTCAGCGTCACTTCAGGGTTAGCTTTTGCTGGCAACGGCCAAACGCTGGGACTTTATTATCCGTTGCGCGCTGAATGGCCCGACCTCATCCGGGAATTTCTGGACAGAATCCAGGTGACTAATGCAGTAGGAGTTTATTATTTGCTGCTGACGCGCAATGAACGGCAAATCAACCGTACTGAAACAGATTCCTGTCAACGTACCGATTTGGATCCTACACGTGATATGCAAAACGTCCTGGCGGCTACCTTAAGCCTGCATCGACTCAATATCAGTGAAAACGCTGTCAATGATTTACCGCAAGAACAGATTCAGAACTGGGTGGCGGCGGACCGGGTTGACGGACAGTTTATGCAAAATATGGATAATGCGGTACCCCTGGCAATGGTCGCTATTGTGCATGATGAGGCCATGCCGTCGGATTTGCCTTACCGTGTCAAATGGATATCCCGTGCAGCAGGACGGTATGAAGCATTACCCAATAGTGGTTACCGGGTTTTGCTTAATCAAACAAGTACGGCTATGCGGCGCGTCATGCAAGATGCAATGTCACCCGGGAATGAAGCCACGCCACTGTCAACATTTCTACATGACAATTTGCATCTGGATTTTTTGCCGTCAACAGGTCAGTTACCGTTGAGTTGGCTTCAGCAGCCTGAATCAACACATCCGCATTTGCTGTGGATTCCGTCACATATTGGCATTGATATGATTCCGGTGCCGGAAGAAACCGTGCCGGAATTGATGAACAGGCATATAGCAAGGCGTGTCATCGATTTGCGCCAGCCCGCCGGTGATAAGATCCGTTTACTGTTAGCAGTCAATAAGACGGATTATCGTAATGATCTGCTGGATATTCCGCAAACTGATAGCGTGCTGGAAGAAGATATTTTCCGTTTTTATACGCGAACTTATGAAGCCTGGCTTAAATGGCGCAAACAATTTGACTTGCTTTATTACTGCAAACCATTAGATCAATCCAGCGAAAATGATACGAATGCGCCGCAGCATGCTGTGCTGGATCCTGTACAGTTAAAAAATCTGGGTTTGCCGATTCCGGAACATCCGCCGGTACCACCGCTGGACGTTTTTGATCGAATGATTACGCAAGCTGAGCAAGAATTACTGGAACCACAAACCACAGCAGTACCTTATCCCTATAATAAAGGTGAACCAGAGTTTCCCGCTTTTTATCAAGAGTGGTTGGTTGATGGTAATCCTCTCAGTGTGCCGGTACCGGATGAAGACGGCCTGGTTGTTCAATATGCTGTGGCCTTGGTTGAACTGGAAGCCATTGAAAACCAGATCCGGGCGTTTCGCAGTCGTGTGGAAAAAACACGTGATTTTCTGCTGATACAACGCCAACAACTGGATTCTCAAACCGTCGCACTGGCGGCTTTGGCTGGCGGTGTTTCGGGTGATGGCACCGGCCTGCAAGTAAGCCGCTGGTTGCCATACGCCAATTTGGATACGATTGAAATATCTAAAAACACGCCCGAAACTGAAACAAAACCCGAGCAAATCGTGAGTGTTGCGCCGCTGGCTGCATTTTCAACGCCGATACTCACTGCTTTCACAAACAATACGGCATCCAAATCAACACCTAAGGCTACGGCTGCTACATCGTTTAGCAGCAATGTGATGACAAATGTGCTGGCCGCTACTACAACAACATTTAAACCCAACTTCTTTGCAGCGAGCAAACCTGAAACGTTTTCTGCATTCGAACTCGGTATTAATCAGAATCGTTTGAACCTATTGTCGCAGATTTCCAGAGAAGCGGTCAGTAAACCCGCATTTGAAGCAAAAGAATACCGTTTCGGCGTGATGAATC
>JAGRFM010000097.1 GCA_020446045.1 Nitrosomonas sp. | reverse complement strand
TTTCATAGCGGAAATAGGAATACGGGCTACCGCCCAGCACTGCTACTGCCTGGCTGGTTGGCGAGCTGGCGCGGAACTGGATATTTTCCGCATCAAATTCACCAACAAAGTCTTTGGCTACTTTACTATCAGGCAAAGATACCGGTTCGCGGGTAAACGATAAATAAAAGCCGTCCTCGTTGACAATGACGGGTAAGCGCACGCGCGGATCTTCTCCAAGCCGGTAGGCGATTAACGTGGCATCCAGAACTTCCTGGCAGGTAGCGCAATGAATTTGCAAAAAACCGCTGTCGCGTGCAGCCAGTACATCGTTATGATCAGGCTCCAGCGTTATGGGTGAAGCCAAAGCGCGCGATACGTTGACCAGTACGAACGGCGCCCGCCATCCCGCCACGGTATAAATCATTTCCATGCCGTACAACAGTCCCTGGCTTGAAGTGGCGGTAAACGTGCGTACACCGGTTGAAGCAGCCGCGCCGGCCGCCGTGATCATCGAATGCTCGGATTCCAGGATGACCAGTTTTGCGGGCATGTCGCCTTGATCAATCCAGCGTGACAACGTTTCAATAATTTCAGTTTGCGGCGTGATCGGAAATGCCGGTATGTAATCGGCGCCCGCCAACCGCGCGCCCCACGCTGCCGCGCCATTACCGGTGAGTAATTTGCGTTCGGATGTCATGCGGATTCCTTTTCCGCTGCTTTGGCTTCCGATTCCGGAATTGCCTTGATTACATGCGAGGGACATTGCGCCACGCAGACCATGCAGCCGACGCAGTGGTCGTAATCGATCTCGGGAGTATTGCCGCGGACATTGATCACGTTATGCGGGCAGGAACTGCTGCAAATCCACCAGCAGTGATGACAGCGGTCGTATTCAATCACCGGGCGCATGGTGCGCCAGAGCCCGGTTTTGACTTCGACGCTTGTTAAGCTCGCATGAATCGCCGGTGCAGCGATACTGGCATCGTCACAGGTGAGTTCAATCCATTCCGGTGGCTGATAGGAGCGTGCCGATACACCGGTTCGTTGTTTCACGCAACCTTCAAAATCGGCCATCAACTCAAACGCTTCGATGGCATGATCGCAATTGGCTGCTATTTTCTCAGGTGATTGATCGTTGAGTTCTTCTTCAATGGCCTTGCGCAAATTTGCCTGGCTGATGACGCCAAGCAGGCGTGCCGCAGCGCCGATACAGGCCGCGCTGATATAGGGTAATTCCGCACGATTCCGAACGGAGGCGCTGACGGGTAAAATGATTACATTGGCTTGCGTATTTAAACGCTGTTGCCAGGTTTCAACCGTTTCATGGCTGTTGATCAACAACACCGCATGATCATCGAGTCCTTGCAGTACGCCGGCAGCGGGAACCGTTACCAGACTGTCGTCAGCCACGATGACCAGGTCCGGGTGGGTGATGACGCCGCGTTCATCAATCGGTTTTTTGTCCGCTCTCACATACGCGAATATCGGCGCGCCACGGCGCTCGGCACCATAGCGCGGCGCATCCTGGACTTCATAACCTTCTTGAAAAAAGGCAGTGCCCAGAATGCGGCCAGCGGTTTTTATGCCTTGTCCGCCACGACCATGAAAACGTATGCGATACATGTCAAGGAATTGATCCTTTAAATATAAAATGTCATGGCTAAATAAATTGCGGCCCCATCGAAAATGACGAATGCCGGCGAAAGCTCATGGCTTTTCTGACTCTTTCCTCGGCTATCTTGATGGCAACCTGCCGGGGTTCGATACCTTCAGCTTTTGCGCGTGACAACACCAGCCCGGTATTGTTTCTGATTTTTTCTTCAATTGTCGCCAGTGCAGCGGATTTAGTAGCACCATGATACTCCATCGCTGCACAAATTACACCGCCTGCATTGGCGATAAAATCAGGCACATACAAAATACCTTTTTGCGAGAGAATAGTCTCCGCTTCATGTGTGATCGGGATATTTGCGCCTTGTACGATCAGTTTGGTGTTGAGCCGGTGCACATTGTCTTCATGAATCACATCAGGCCGCGCCGCCGGTATCCAGATATCGCATTCGACATCGATGATCGCTTCGCGTTCCATACGCTCGCCATCAGGGTAATCGCCAACGCTGCTTCCTTTTTCTTTGAGCTTGATCAGTTCTTCAACGTTCAATCCTTGCATATTCCTGATCGCGCCACAGGAATCGGACGCCATAACCAGCACGGCCCCTTTATCCACAAGGAAGCGTGCAGCATGTTTCCCGACTGCGCCGAATCCCTGAATCGCAACACGTGTGCCTGCCAGTTCAAAATCACAAAACTGAGCGGCGACATCGGCAGCATGATACAGACCCCATCCTGTCGCGCCGATTTCATCGAGCGGAATGCCCCCGAGTTCACGCGGCAAACCGACTGCCCGACCGATTTCATCACGCACCCACGCCATGCACTCTTCATCGGTGCCCATATCCGGCCCGAAAATATAACCTTCTTCGGTACGTAACGCACTGGCCAGCGTACGTAATAGTGTCATTTTCTGGACTTTCGGCATGCGAGGGTCGCCATAAACCACCACTTTGCCGCCGCCATGTGGCAGACCCGCAGCGGCATTTTTCAATGTCATCGCGCGCGCCAGGCGGAAGCACTCTTCCGTGGAAACATCCTCTGCCATTCGAACGCCACCGATCGATGGTCCTTTGGCAATATTGTCAATGACCAGCACTGCTTTGAGATTAACCGACGGTTCGTAGATATGAATAATCTTTAACGGGCCTAATGCATCGGCAAATAAAAACATATCCTGCGACATTTAATTATCCTTTTTAACCATTTTTTTCGTATTCTGCCACAGTCAGTCAACTTGACGCCAACAAAGTATGCGACATAATGACGGTATTCGGTGCAATCGTAAAGGTACATGACTATCTGATGGCATCCTCTGACGGCATCCAGGTTGATTTGGTGATGCAGGCATTTCAAATTCATAGTATAAACCGGAGTAGAACGGTGGTGATATGTAAACGACTTCGCCAGTTATAAATGGCTCGTCTATAGTTTATGCAGTTACAATGTTAGCCTAAGGATGTTGGAATAATCGGAGCAATCTATGAGCGGTTTTTTTGAAAAGCTTAGAACCATTGTTAAAACCGGCAAAAAAGCAGATTCAGTTAATGCTGTTATACCTGCATCAGAAAAAAAAGATGAATCGGGTCGAGATATTGCAGGTAGAAAAAAATGGATTCTGGGTAATTTAGCCATCGCAATGGTGTTTCTTTTGCTGCTCGGTCTGGTATTCAGTCTAAAACAAACCCGGCAAAACACACTCAAGATCGAATTGGCTGCTCGTATGCAGGAACATAATCAACGTGTGCCTATCATCATAAAGCATGTATTTACGGGTCGTGAATCCGCTTTTGAACAATTAAGGCATAGCGGCGAAATCATCGATCAAACGATAGCATTGTTTTCGCAAGGCGGAAAATTTCGTCAATATGACGTCGCGCCGGTAACTGAAAAATCGATGCGGGATGAACTGCAGACCGTTATCAATAACTGGCAGATAGAGCATAAAAAAATTCAGTTCATTGATAACAATCGACAAGCATTTGTGAATCTGGGTCAGGCGATCAGCAGCATTGAGAAAACCAGTAAGCAGACCAATAAAAATCTGGAAGAACTGGTTAAACATATGACGCGAATTGGGGGTACACCGCACCAACTGGGTGCTGTTTCAACCATGCATACGCTGACGCAGAATATTTTTCGCAGTATCAATGTGATTTTGCCCAGTAAGCTTCCGGTAACCGAAATACAAAATCAATTAACGCATGATCGTAGACAGCTGGTGGCCATTGTCGATGCGTTGATAGAAGGGCATGATCTTTTTCAGTTTTCTGATATCGACGATAAAAAAGCACAAGAGAAACTTGAGCAGATTAAATCATCATTCATGATAATTGATGTAGATCTGCAGACTATCCTGATTGAAATAGCTGCAATCATACCGGCGAAGGCCGCGGCCAATAAATTGCTTCAGAACAATGAAACCATGCGAAACAGTATTGCCATGTTGAATGAATCGTTTCTGAAACATGATAATGAAACGGCTGATTTACTGCAAAACGTCCTGCTTCTGCTCGTGACGTGCGCCGCTGCCGCGATTGGCTGGTTTGTTTACGTATGGCGCCAAAGCAGAGCCATTGAACCACAAACCAGTGCAGTTGAACTGGATAAAACGCAGCAAGCCATGCTTCGTTTACTGGATGATATGCGGAAAATGGCGGATGGTGATTTGACTGTTCGTACAGAAGTTACCGAAGATATTACTGGCGCTATTGCCGATGCGGTTAATTTCACCATAGAAGAATTGCATACGCTTGTCGAGCAGGTGAATCAGGCCAGCATCAATGTGGTCAAATCGTCAGGCAAAGCGCAGCAGATTTCCGCGCAATTACTCGAAGCCGCCCAGCAGCAGTCTTCAAAAATAAAAGAAACGACGATAGCTGTAGTCAATATGGCTGAGGCGATAGGGACAGTATCTGATACGGCAGAAGGATCTACACAGGTAGCCAAACAATCGCTGACAACTGCAGAGAAAGGCGGGGAAGCGGTGCGTCAGGCGATTGCAGGGATGGACGAAATCCGAACGCATATACAGGACACGGCAAAACGCATAAAACGTCTGGGAGAAAGCTCTCAGGAAATCAGCGAAATCGTAGATCTGGTTTCGGATATTACCGAACAGACCAATGTGTTGGCTTTAAATGCGGCGCTGCAGGCGTCTGCGGCCGGTGAAGCGGGGCGCGGTTTCAATTTAATCGCACAGGAGGTTCAGCGGCTTGCGGAACGATCGGCTGAGGCCAGCAAACAAATCAGCCGGTTGATCAAGATGATTCAGAACGATACCTATGATGCCATTGCAGCGATGGAAAGAAGTACGCTGGGTGTGACGAAAGGTACGCAGCGATCGCATGCCGCCGGTAAAGCGCTGGAAGAGATTGAAGCGGTATCGAAACAGCTCGCTCAGCATGTTACGGATATCTATGAAACAACCCATGTGCAAACGCAAGCAGCAAATACGGTGATCAAGAATATGGAAGAAATCCTGTTGATTACGCGGCAAACGACAGAAGGGAGTCAGGGAACGACTGCGGCGATCAAAAAGATCACCGGATATGCGTCTGAACTCAAATCATCCGTGTCCAATTTTAAAGTTTAATTTATCATAGCGATAAATGCCTGATTATTAATCATTCAATCGAACGATCAATCAATGAATATGCATACCAAACTCAATATTTCATCAATCGCCGGAGTGAAGGGAGACATTCATGAATTCTTCTCATTAATTGAACAGAATCTGGATGCCTTTAGTAAGAATCTTGAGGATCGCGAACAGATCAATGCATGTCGCATTTACATTCATCAGTTGAACGGTTTGTTCGAGATGCTTGAATTGAAAGATATCGGCATCGTTAATGGGAAAACTGAACAAGTCATCATCGCCTTGATTGAAAAGCAAATCAATCCCGATGAAACTGTAATCGATACGATCAAACAGGCTGCAAAATCCACACTGGACTATCTGGATGACCTGATTGAAGGTGCTGAGGAAAATATGCTGCGTTTGTTTCCGGTTTATCAGGATCTCGTGCAGCTGCTCGGCCATGAGCAGGTTTCTGTGTATGATTTGTTCCATCCTGCGTTGACTGCAAATCCGTCATTCACGACCAAACAGTCTAATGTTGCTGAGCTAAAGCCTCAATTATTGATTAAACAGGCCCGCACAGAATATCAGTTCGGGCTCCTGCAATGGCTTAAAGATACCGGCAATAAAGAGGCGCTTGGTAAAATGCGTCATGCAATCGGATTGATTGAGCAATTACCCGGCCCATCGGGACAACGTACTTTCTGGTGGGTGGCAGGAGGATTCCTGGACTGTCTCTTGCAACAACAGACAGAGATTGACTTGTCCAGCCGGAAGCTATGCGGCAGGATTGAAAAAACATTGCGACATTATACGGATGATACAGTGCCGGATAACCTTCAATTTACCCGTGAATTGCTTTTTCAGATTGCACGTCAACCGGAAGCAGACGAAGAAAATCAGCAAATTGCCGACATTCGTAAAGCTTATGCGCTGCCCTCATTGACAGAATCCGATATGCTTAATTTGGCTGTATCGGCCTCGCCGCGGGATTATCTGCAGGAAATACAAATAACGCTGAGCAAAATTAATGATAACTGGCAAGCATTCAGTGCCGGAGAGCAATCCAGGCTGGATTCGTTTATCAATAGTATGGCGCAGCTCAATGAGCCGGTATTGCAAATGCAATGCAAACCCATGCAAAGATTAATTGCAGCAATCAGTAATGCCGCAGAAACATTACAAACCCGGCATGACAGTATTGATGCTGCAGCTAAGCGAGAGAATCTGACCATGGAGATTGCTACTGCTTTGCTGCATCTGGAAAGTATTGTGGTTAATTTTAACAAGCGGCAAGACAATTTGACCGAACTGGTCGATACCCTATGTAACCGCTTATACGCTTTGACTGTGATCGACGAAGAAACCGGGGAAACCCGGGAATCCCCAGATCTGCCTACATTCAGTGATATCGAGAATGCTGAAAAAACAAGAGAGATCCAAAGGCAGGCTGCTGCTGAAATCCTTGTCGATCTTCAACACATCGAAAAAACACTGGAACACTTTTTTCAAAACCCCTCCGATCAGGCATCTGTTTCAGCCTTGTCAACATTGACGCAGGAATTCGAGCAAATATCCGGCGTTCTCAACATGTTGGGCCTGGAACGAGCCGACCATTTATTGGAACTTTGTCACAGTCTGACTCAAAAATTTGCCGCGCCGGATAATGCGTTCAATCAATCGGAACAGAATCTGCTCGTTGATGGTATCAGCAGTTTAAATTTCTTCTTGGAAGCATACAAAAATGATGCAGTGGATAATCAGCGGATACTTGAGCAGGCCATTGCCGTTTTTGATAGTGCGGCAAAACAGATCGATAAACAGAAAGATTCACCGATAGAGTCGCTGATCAAAGATCTCGATATGTCGGATGTCGGGTACGAGCTGGAACCGGCAGATACTGCTGATGCCGAATCCGTATCTGAGAAAGAAAGCGAGCCCGCAGTTAAAGTCGATAAAGGTATCGATGCGGAATTACTGGATATTTTCCTGGAAGAAGCGGATGAAATTCTGGCCGACATCGTTGAAAATATTCAGCGCTGCCAGTCGGATAATGCGGACATCAAAGCGCTGACGGCAATTCGGCGTGGCTTTCATACGCTGAAGGGCAGCAGCCGCATGGTGAATCTTGAATTTTTCAGCGATGCGGCGTGGCTGGTTGAACAAACACTTAATCAATGGCTTAACGAAAAAAATCAGATGACCGGCGATCTGATCAACCTGTTGGAATTTGCCCATCAAGCATTTGGACAATGGTGTACTAACCTGAAAAATACCGGTGAATCGGAAATTGATACGCAAGTATTACAACAGCTGATCAATGATCTGAATGCCGCAAACATGCAGGATGCATTGCAGCCTGGACAGGATGACGCGATTGATTCGGTATTAACAGAAATTACGATTGGCGATATTACCATCGACTCCGATTTGTTTGAGATCTTTGTCAAAGAATCGAAGCAGCACATGGAAACGCTGGAGAAGGAACTGGATGTGCTGTTGAAGACGCATCCGGCAAAAATCAGCAAGCCGTTCACGCTGGCGGCACATACTCTAACCAGCACATCAAGGGCCTTGGCGCTGACATTTATCGCGGAATTGAGCGGTGCGCTGGAAGAATGGTTGTCCCGGTTAGTTGAAAACCAGATGCAACTAAAAGATGCAGATACGCAGTTAATCCAGAATGGCGTTCATCAGCTTGGGGATTTGTTGAAAAAAGTGTATGCGCGGCAATTTCCCGATGAAGTCGATCTGCAGCTCGTACAGTTTTTGTGCCAGGAGATTAACAAGCGCTTATCTGAAAAATCTTCCCCTGAAAAAACGATTCGTTCACCGGAACCGATCAACCTCAGCGAATATCGGTTAAAGAAAATTCCTGCGTATATTCAGTCGGCGGAACCTGAAACACCCGAAAAGAAACCGGATGAATCGGATGACGAGGCACTGGAGAATATCAGTGTTGAATTGCTGCATGTTTTTCTGGAAGAAGCGAAGGATACCATGCCGAAAATCAGTGAAAAAATACGGGCATGGCGCATCCTGCCGCAAAACGATGAAATCCGTATCAGCCTGCTCAGACTGTTGCATACGCTCAAGGGTAGCGCCAACATGATCGGAACCGGGCAATTGGGTGAAATGATTCATGCGATGGAAAGTGAAGTTGAAGAAGCCTTCGACCAGCCGGTTGTACCGACTTATGCCATCGACAAAATCGAATATGAATACGATCAATTGTGCGAAAAAATTGAATGGCTGCAAAATAAAATCTTGAAACCCGAGTTGCTCGAGGAAGAACCGGAAGTTCCTGAAGAAGCCGGTGACACCACCAGACTGCCGGCATCGGGTGAAACCGGGACATCAGGTATGGTCCAGACAGTAGAGTCGCCGGGTGCCGGTATCGGTGCGGGCGAAGCGGTTGTGCAGGAAATAACAGCACAGCCGGGAGGAACATTGCGCGTCAACGCTGAACTGATTGACCGTCTGGTCAACGATTCCGGAGAAATCAGCATTATCCGCGCAAAAATTGAAACACAATTGAATCATTTCAAACAGTCGTTGCAGGATTTGACGGAAAGCATAGACCGCCTGCATGGACAATTGCGCGAAATAGAAATCCAGGCTGAAACACAAATGCAATCGCATATTGCCATGCAACAAAATAACGACCAGGCATTTGACCCGCTGGAATTTGACCGTTTTACCCGCTTTCAGGAGTTGACGCGATTAATGGCGGAAAGTGTTGATGATGTGATTACCGTACAAAAAAATCTTGCGGGTGCACATGGCGCAGCTACCGAAGCGGTTTCGCAACAGGCGCTGATTTCCAGGGAATTGCAGCAGGAACTGGTACGCATACGCACCATACCCTTCGGTACTGTTTCCGAGCGTTATTATCGTATTGCCCGGAAAATCGCGGCTGAACTCGATAAAAAAGTCGACTTGTCTATTCAAGGTGAGGATGTTGAAATCGATCGCAGTGTTTTGGAAAAAATCAGTACTTCACTGGAACATATTCTGCGCAATGCAATCGTTCATGGCATTGAGAGACCGGCCCGCAGAACCAAGTCGGGAAAGCCTGAAGCGGGTCAGATCACGATCAGTCTTCAACGTGAAGGCAATGAAGTCATTATTGCTGTCAGTGACGACGGTATAGGGCTGGATTTGAAAAAGATACATAAAAAGGCTATCCAGTTGGGGTTGATTCAAAAACAAGCATCACTGGATGACGATCAAATCGCTGCATTGATTTTTTCGCCAGGACTGACAACCCATACAGAAGTTACCGGAACCGCCGGGCGTGGAATGGGAATGGATATCGTGCAAAACGACATTTCCAGTCTGGGCGGTCAAATGACGATTGAAACAAAAAAGAACAAAGGGACGACGTTTAATTTGCGGTTGCCGTTGACATTAGCTGTTGCACAAGCCTTGATGATTTCAGCGGGCAATCAGATTTTTGCCATACCTTCGTCAACCATTGTGCATATTCGGGAACTGGATTCTGATGCATTACAGTCCGCTTATGAAAATCGTCAGATTGAATTTAACGGCCGGAACTATCCATTTACACATCTGTTGCTGTTGCTTCATCAATTCAAATCAATGGATAACCCATTGAGTGAAACAACGACACACAACCCTGTGCTGATATTGCAAAACAGCACGTCGTATCTGGCCATTCATGTCGATGCATTAATCGGCAATCAGGAAGTCGTGGTGAAAAACACCGGCCCGCAGATCATGCAAGCACCAGGTATCGAGGGTGCGACGTTAACAGGCGAGGGCGTTCCGGTTTTAATCCTGAATCCGCTTAAACTATTGCAACGGGAAGATGTTCGGCACATCATGGCGACGCCGCTCGCTGAATTGATCGATATGACTGCTGAACAAGAGGACACTTCAGCGGTTGTGCTGGTTGTCGACGATTCGTTAACGGTTCGTAAAGTGACCAGCCGTTTACTGGGGCGTGAAGGTTATCGCGTGCTGATCGCCAAGAATGGTTTGGAAGCTGTAGAGATGATTGAGAAGAACAAACCGGACATCATTCTGGCCGATCTTGAAATGCCCAAAATGAATGGTTTTGAACTGATAGAGACTGTTCGCAAGAATCATGATAAGGCGCAGATGCCGATTATCGTCATTTCATCGCGTACCGCAGAGAAACATCGTAAAATGGCCGAGCAATTAGGCGCCAATGCTTTTATCGGAAAGCCTTACAAGGAAGAGGAGTTGCTGGAGCGTATCCGGCAATATTCAGGGCATCTCTAAAAATCCAAACTTCTTTACAACACTTTGTTACTCACAAAAAATGTTTCCTTACATATCCATTATATGCGGCGTCAATATTTTTTGCTCGCGCCTCGTTTTGTTTAAAATTTTGAATTTTTAGAGACGCCCTTTAGACTTTTTTAAGTCTTAAAATAAATGAAAGACAGATAACTGCCAAGCAAAATCCAGAAAACGTTGATCAGAACCTGCAATGGTTTTTTATAGGGTAATTTCATTTTGGCATACAGAAAGAAAAACAGAAATTGCGTAAGCATTACAGCCAGTAACAGATAACTTATTTTGGTCCGGTAAAAAAACAAATCCGGGTTATACCTGGGGTATTTTTCAGCAACCCGGTTAAAAGTGTCAGTAATCCTGTTTTGCGCTTGTGCAATGGATTCGACATCTATTGACTGCACGGTATATTCGGTGAAGCCATTCTCGGTATCCGTAACTGAAATTGTGTGATTTTGCCGTTCAAATGTGATTTCTTTACCGGAGTGTTTCAGTGACAGATTCCACGAATCCGGACTATTCCACTGCATCATTTGAGGTTGATCCATTTCGTTTTCCTGGCAGCTTTTTTCCAATGAGAAAACCGCTGCAGACCATGTGCCATTCGACGAATTTTCTATCACCACGGATTGTGCTGCTTTAGGCTGGTTCTTGTTTGTGACAACCCATCCGGCAAAAGGATCTTTGCTGCCTGCGTAACGGTCGGGTATGGTTTCTTCCGAATTGATAAAAGAAGCCGTCATGCATGAGAACGCGGGTTTGTTAACCAGGAATTGCCCCGGCCAGTTTCCATTAATAACATTTAAATCACTGGCAAAAGTCCAGGTGGTTGTGGTTTTTCGGGGGTGTCGATCAGCCGTGTAATCAATAATAATCCACAAATTTTCACCTGAATGAATCACTTGCCGTTCGGCGCTGTAACCATCGGGCCCTGTCCGCCGTAACTGACTAAATGCCAACTTGTCTTCTGCCAGGTAACTCAGAAGCGCTGTTTTTCGTGTGCTGTTTTCGGGTTCACCTACGAGATGCGGTGCATTAGAACCTTCCCAGGAGTCGACATGTTCACGGCCAAACACACCGTAGGGCCAATAGCCAGTGTTGGTTATCCAGTTCTGACCATCTGCCCAGATCAGTACACTCATTTCATCCGCCAGTTTGTGTCCATGACCGGGAAAGTGCGACCATGCTATAACGGTCTGGCTGAAAGGATAAATGGATAGGGCCTGCCGATAATCCTGCCACCAGACGCTATAGCCTGAAACGGGATAGAGTTTTTTGCTTTCTCTGTTGATTAGGGAAGGAAACGAAGATCCGAAATACACCGATTGACCCAGGGTATTGCCAAACTGTGGCAATGTTCCGTCGGGACGCTTAATGTTGTCTAAAAAACGTTTTCCTTTTTCATATTTTTCAATCCAGTCTTTCGGTACTGTGAAACCGTTTAGTGCGGCGTAGTGTAGAATATTTTCTATCAGCATCATGCCCAGTTCGTGATAACCGGCTGAGTGTTCTAGCACCACACCTTCATCGTTAATATAGAATGCCAGTTGATCCTGGAGTCTCTCGTAAGCAATTCGTTGAAATTTTTCTGCTTGCGGTAAGACGGGGAACACGGCGGCGATATGTAATAACGCCACGTTCTGCATGATGCCGTGATTCGTCGCTGCGGTGAAATGCTCCTTTTTAGCCAGCATTTCACCACTGCGAAGTACAAATTGTAATATCAATCGTGCATCTTCAGGCTTGAAATCGTCGCGCATGCGGTAAAACCGCCAGAATTTTGTTAGTACCGTGATACGTGCAGCGATAGCATGATCATTCCAAAGAAATCGCGTTAACGGCAGCCATTGTTTTTTTTCGTAGTGCGCCCAAGCCAGTATCATGTCGCGCGCCAGATCGAAATAGCGTTCATCGTGGGTTAAACGGTATGCATTAATCAGTATTTCAGGCGCTGCCATACTGGAAAATATCAACTGCCAAGTCAGTAAACCTTGACCCAGATCGCTGGAATCGAATGGCAATTGAATTGAAAATGGTTCATAACCGGGCAGTGATAACTTTCCTTCCAGTATCGTACTGGCCAGATGAATAAACTGATCGTCGGTTAGACCGAAGTCAAGCCCCAGGCTGAGCGTGGTGAGTTCCTGCAAGGAACTGTCTGAGGGTGCATGTCTTAAGGTCTCGATTTCTTGATTTGAAAGGGAAGCCGTTTCGACATGATAGTGTGCTATTTCCGGAAGCCAGACAGACAGCAAAACCAATATCGGAATGGCGAAGGTGATTAACCGTGTTTTCATGGGGCGGAAGAATGCGTTGCTGCGTTTAACAATGTGGCCAGTTCTTGCGTTCTGGCGTTTCTTGAATTCAGTCGTATTTTTTCCATAGGCACAATCTGCGCCGATTGTGTTTTTCCGGTCTGAATAAATTGTAATAATTTTTCTGCGATATCATCTTTCGAATCCAGTTGTGCGATCGTATTGATACCCAAATCTGACAGCTTCATTGCCGTATCTCCCTGGGCATCGGTTAATGCCAGAATCGGTTTGCGTGCACGCACATATTCATACAGTTTTGCCGGAATCTGACTGTTGCAGTTGGCTGCCTGGATAATGAGCAAGCCATCGACGGTTAACATTTCCGATAAGGCTTCTTCATAGCTAACAGGCGGTTCGATGGAAACGACGGATTCCAATTTATGTTGTTGGATTAATCCTGCAATATAGTCATCATTAAATGTCGCGCGCAGGACAATTTTTAAATGATTACCGTCAATCAGCTTTTTCTGGGATAAATACGCTAAAGCCTCAAAGAATTGAACAGGGTTTCTTTCAGAACTATAAATAATGCCACTGTGCAGCAGAACAAAGGGTTTGTTTTCGGTTTTGTTGACATGATTCGGATTCGATGGCAATTTTTTTTCGATTTTACTGAAAATTTCTTCATCGAATCCATTCTCAATACAGGTAAACTTGGATGCGGGTAATTCGGGATAACGCGCCTGATAATCTTTAGTGGCGTTCGGTGTGGTTAAAACAACCCGGCTGCTGCAATGTACCACTTTTTTATCGATCCATTGATAGGTACGTCTTAGCATTGGCTCCGAAGGAAAGTCCGGATCGACCATCGGGTCCCTGAGATCGGTTATCCAGGGAATTTTGCTCATGCGATGCAGGCAGTAGCCGATTAAATGCGCTGTGGCAATCGGATAAGTTGACCAGATTACATCCGGTTTATATTTCTTGATTAAATATAAACCTGTAGGAATGGCGCCGATTGCCCATGTCGACCAGCGGTCTGGCAGCGCCATTAAGCGGGGATAGCGTTGCATGACCGACAGGTGTTTTGCGGTATCCAAGGCAAAGGCACGGTAAACCTTGGTTTGTTTTTCATCGATAAATTTTGGATCGATATTTGGATAAGCTCTGGGATGCACGGTCAGGATAATCGGTTCCCAGTTAAATTCAGGCAGATAACGGGCAAATTGGAGGGTGCGTTGTACGCCGCTGCTACCCAGTACCGGGGGGTAATGATAGGCAATCATTAAAATACGTTTTATCATGTCGGTGTAGTTGGTTTGACGTTTTTATTTTAGATATGGATGCCAATGAAGTTGTCACGTAATTCTTCCCACGTCCATTACTGTAACAACACTTTTTATTTTGACACAAAAAATTGTATAACACTCATGCATAATAGCTTTTTATGATCAGAGTCCTGAGAAATGTTTCTACTGTGTTGGTTTTTTAAATTTATTAATCGGTTTCAATCGATTGACAGCGTGTATTGAGTCGGTAATTCTTTAACTGTAATTGTCTAAATATTTTTGAATGTTGAAAGTGAACGCCATTCAACGAATTGTTACCGGCTATCTGGTTATTGTTGGCATACTGGCGCATGTTGCTGTCATCGCAGCTTTTGTTGTCTCGCTGAAATATTTTCAGCTTACGCCGAGCCAGTTTTTAGTTAAGGCCATTGAAAAAAGTCCGGTCGATGTGACCTGGCTGGCAGAAGCAGCTGCACCAAAAGCACGCTTTTCGGATCATGTGCTGGATGGGCAGGTGCGTGCGGCCTATCCGCGTATTGTGTTGCCTGAATTATCGAAATGGACAGGCCAGGGGCAGCCGGCTTTGATGGCAAACCGCATTGCCTTGTATCAGAAGCAGGGTATTCAAGATTTTAATCCGTGCATACCTTCACAGAATGTTCTGGTTCTTGCGGCTTGCTGGGTCAGCAGTGGCGATAAGCAAATCGCTTCACAATTGATTGCGGCACTTAAAGATTTTCAATTGCAAACCCCCAATGTCAATGGCGATTACGGTAATGGCTGGCAACTGGCCCTGGCGTACGATCTGATTGCAAACTACCCAGGTGTTTCTCCTGACGATCGTGCGTTAATCGAATCCAAAATAGAGTCGGGATTGGTGGATTATTTGCATTTGCTGGACGACCCATCACCATCACTCTGGCATGGCCGTGCATCATTGGCAGCCATGGGCTGGTTGACGGCAATTACCCTGAATGGGGATGGCGACCAACGTGTGCAAAAACTTGTTGCGCGTGCACAGGGCCACTTTCTGGATTTGATACGGGCACTCGAGATTACCGAAGCCTGGCCGGAGGGGTACAATTACTGGATCCAGAATCGCGGACTGGTCATCAGTCTGGCAGCCAGTGCGTATATCAACGGATTGACGAATGCGCAGCATAAAGCGCGTGTTTTGAAATTGCTCAGACGGGTAGGTCTCTGGCATATTTATGCGACACGGCCTGATAACCGTATCGAGAATCTGGGTGACGAAGGTTCACGGGTTGATCTGAAAGATGAAACGCAACGTGTTATTGATCTGATTGCACAGACGACACGTGATCCGGTGTTTGCGGGTTTTTCGCGCTATCTGCAGCAATTGCATGGCGCAGAAAGTTATTATGCGCATTACCGTTGGGGAATACGGCTGTTCAACGATCCGACGCTTATTAATCCTGTGTTGACATTGCCTGACCCCGCGTCGGGAAAAGCTGCGGCCAGTCTGGATTTTCTTAATGCGCAACTGCCACGCACCGATTTGTTTGGCCGTGGCGGTATGAACCAGGTTTATATGCGGTCTGACTGGTCGCCATCGGCTACGTTCATGAGTTTCAGGGCCGGACATACATTTACGCATCATGGTCATTACGATGCAGGACATTTTACCTTGTTCAAAGGCGCGCCTCTGGCGATTAACAGCAGCACCTATGGCGATTATACGGGGGCGAATCGCCTCAACTATTCCATTCGTACAGTTGCCAAGAATTCATTGCTTATCTTAAGGCCGGGTGAAAAAGTACAGCCGAATCGATTTTTCCAGGACAACGTGGCTGACGGCGGGCAGCGTATTATTTTACCGACGGGTAGCGCCATACAGAATGTCAGTGACTGGATAAGCAATCTGGATAGCGGCAATCATTATTCAGGCGGGAAAATCAACCATTTCGATACGGTGGAAGGCAGATATGCGTATGTCGCATCGGATTTGACCGGCGCGTACAATACACCCGATCGGGATGAAGGCGGTCGCGGCGGCAAAGTCCGCAAAGTTGAACGCAATCTACTGTATCTGAACAACGAAGACAGGCTCGTGGTGTACGACCGTATCGAAAGCACCGATCCATCGTACACGAAAAAATGGCTGCTTCATACGGTTAATCAACCACGGGTCAGTCAGGCGCGCGTTTTAAAAGGGCAATCGGCCAACGGTATTTCCGAGACTTCCGATTCGATTGTGTTTGTAAGCAATGATCCGGGACAATTGCGCATTGACCGCATTTTTCCGGAAGATGCCAAAATTCGCCTGGTTGGCGGGCCGGATTACCAATTCTATGTGGAATCGGATGGCGATGATTCCGTTCTGAACGGAGAGAATTTCTCCAGCGGTGCTTCGACACATCCGTGGTTCGATATCGGCATGTGGCGCATTGAGATCCAACCCGGCGCGCCGCGTATCCATGATGAATTTCTCGTCGTCCTGTCCCCCGGTTTGAATCAACTGCGTCAGGACGCGCCGCAATCGCTGGCGATTACAGGTGTCAAAGCAAAAGGAATCGAAACTGGAAAAAATATTGTTGTTTTTACCGAAACGCTCGCTCACGGCGAAATGCAAATCAAATCCAGCGAACTTCATTCAACACAGGTCATGCGCAAACTCTATGTGTTGGGAATGCCGGTGGGCATGCATGTGCAGGTGACAACCAGCGGTGGATCAAAGACCTTTGCCGTCAATGCCAGCGGCGTTTTAACGGCGACATTGCAAACCGATGATGCCCGGCAAATTGCATTGAAGTGGTAGCGGTTATTGATATTCACTAATTGAGAACAGCCCCTAGGTTAAATGTATCTTTTTACGACCAAATACGTTTTGTAAATTCGCTTGATCGGTATTTTACATAGGTTATAATTTGAGGGGTAATATATTGGTTTGACATATGATTCTAAAGACTTATCAAGCTGAATGGGCAAAATTGGTATTTTTGTAATTGCGATTTTTGAGGTTGTCACAAGAATAATTGGTTCCGACTTATTTTAACTGGGACAAATAAGATGGAAGGACGAAGGACATGAGTTTTGTAAAAGGATACGAATATTGCGTATTCGTTAGTTATGCTTCAGTAGACAATATACGGCCGGTTGGTGCTGAAACTGGGTGGGTGGAAACACTTGTGCAGGAATTGCGAAGAGCGCTTGCGGAAGAACTAGGGCGTTTGGAATATGCGAAGATATGGATGGATTATCAATTGGGGCCTAATGATTCACTAACGCCAACGATTATTGAGGCAATAGAAAAATCAGCAGTTTTACTGATCATTTTATCCCCTGGTTATCTTGAATCACAATGGTGTAAATTAGAACGAAACGCTTTCTTGGAAAAGTTGAATTTACTGCAAGATAGTAAAAGAATTTTTCTGGTTGAAAAAAAAGCCATCGATAAGGATGATAAACCCGAGTCAATTCGTGATATCAGGGGACTGCCCTTTTGGTTTGAAGATCCGGTGTCTAAATGCGTTGAGACCTTGGGTATGCCGTATCCTGTTCCAGAACATATGGAATATTATTCCAAGGTGGGTGACTTGGGCCATCATCTTGCGCTACAACTGAAGAAAATGAATAAAACTGTTTTTGACAGTGCGCAGGAATCTTCGCTGAAAAATAGCACGCGCCGGGTTATGTTGGCGGATGTGACTGATGATCTGCAGGATAAAAGAACTGAGGTAAAGCGTTATTTAGAGCAGCACGGTATTGAAGTTGTTGAGGAAGAAGACGAACGCAATCCTGAGAAACTGAGCAACGCCATAGAGAAGAAACTACAAAACTGTAAATTATTTGTACAGTTACTCAGTCAATTATCGGGTAAATCGTTGTCTGACGATTTTATCAGCTATCCGTTTTTACGCTATAGTGCAGCAAAAAAAAGTAATACTGAAATACTCCAATGGTATTCGCCGAACCTAAAACTTGATGATTTGGCTGATACACCGCAAAAGCAACTGCTACTTGAAGAAACGGTTATTTCAGAGTCAATCGAGCAATTTAAGGAAAGAATTGTAAGGCAGATGGATAAAAAAGAATCAGTAGAAATTGTGCCGGAACACACAGAAAAAATGATTTTTATTAACCATGCGAATGAAGACTCAGAGTTTGCCAAGCAGGTTTGTGATTTTGTAATCAATAAGATGGGATGGGCATATGCCCTTCCCTTAACCAATGGACGCCCTGCTGAAATTAGAGGTGATTTGGAAAGAAATGTAAAAGAAAGTGACAGTATGTTTCTCTTATATGGTGATGTACCGGAGACATGGGTAAGGGAACAATTAATACAGTTTCGTAAACTGAAGGGTGGCGCCAAAAAGTTTGTTGTGCTATTTGAGGGACCGCCACCTGACAAAAATGAAATTGGAATGAGGCTGCCCGGGATGAAAATATTGGATTTTAGAGATGGGTTTGAACAAAAAAAAGCAGAATTGATTTTTAGTAATATGGCAGTCGCATAAAAAATGGAATCTGAATTTCCGTATCAATTTCCTTATCCTGGACTACGACCCTTTCGTCCGGATGAAACGCTGGTTTTCTTTGGGCGTGAGAAGCAGGTCGATGAATTACTTGAGAAATTAGAAGATTCTCGTTTTATTGCCGTACTGGGGCCTTCCGGTTGCGGTAAATCCTCTCTGGTAAACACCGGATTGATTGCTTCGTTACAGATGGGGCTATTGGCCAGCAAAGGTTCTCGTTGGCAGATTGTACATATGAGGCCTCAGGGACAGCCATTTCGGATACTTTCTCGTGCCTTGGCTAAGAGTGAATTTGTTCGGAATTTTCAGCGGTCGATTGATCCTTCATCGGAGGATGCAAATCTATCGCTACGGATACAGACCATACTGGAAAGAGGTTCACTCGGACTTTGTGAAATTCTTGACCGTTATCGATTCCCACAAAATAGCAATTTGCTGGTGGTTGTCGATCAATTCGAAGAGATTTTTCGATACCAGCGTTTAGAAGACAAGGATAAAGCGAATGCTTTTATAGCATTACTGCTTCAATCGGCTGCAAAGAATAAATATCCTATTCATGTTGTGATTACAATGCGATCGGACTTTCTTGGAAATTGCACAATTTTTCCCGGATTACCTGAGGCGATTAACAAAGGTCTTTATTTTATACCCCGTCTTACCCGCGAACAGATCAATAAAGCAATAATAGGGCCGGCCAATGTATGTGATGGAAGAGTAGATAAGTCCCTGGTTAATCATTTATTGAATTCTATTGATCCCGGGGATGATCAGTTGCCTGTTTTGCAGCATGCGCTTATGCAGATGTGGACTGTCGCTGAGAAAAAAGCAAGTGTTGCTGACCATGATGAAAAAAAAGAGCCTTTGATTGAATTGCAGCGTGATGTCTATGAAGAAGTGGGTGGATTAAGGAATGCGCTATCTAATCATGCTGACGAAACCTACAATAAACTATCACAAAAAGGCAAACGTATTGCACAGTACTTATTTTGTGCACTGACTGAGCGTATTGATGGGGGACGAGATATACGTAGACCGGTTAGGGTTAGTGAAGTGGCTACAGTGGCAGGTGTTTCGTCTGAAGCTGTTATTGAAGTGGCTGATCAATTCCGCCATCCTGATCAATGTTTCTTGGTTCCGTCTATAGAAGATCTTGAAAAGCTTGATGCAGAAAGCCTGCTCGATATCAGTCATGAAAGCCTGATCAGGCTATGGGATAAATTAAGGTCATGGGTAGAGCAAGAAGCTAAATCAGCGGAGATTTACCATCGACTGGAAACAACCGCCTTGCGATGGAAAAATGAAAGGGCCGATTTGCTGGGTGATATCCAATTAAAAGAGATGGTCGATTGGAAAGACGATCAAAAACCGAGTGATGTTTGGGCTTCAAGGTACGGCAGTCACTACACATTGGCAATGGAATATCTTGAAGAGAGTAAAAAAGCGCAAAAGAAAAAGCAGAAGATTGAACGGCTAAAAAAGATTTATCTCGTGCCAATATTTCTGTCAATTATTGCGGTGTTTGGGTGGTATGAAAGCTTTAACAAGGCGGAAAAACTTGGGAAGGAAAAAAGCAAAGCAGAAGAACAAGAAAAAATAGCAAAATTGAGAGGACAAGCTTACGAATTGATAGATCAGTCTCAAAAGGCCATGTCATTTGCACAGCTGGCTTTTAATTCAAATCGTATAGATGAAGGGTTACTGTTCACACAGGTCGCCAATGATGCTTACAAACAATTTTCCGATTTAAATAGAAATTATGCATTATCCGACCAGAAGCGTATTTTTGAAAATGAAAATGTTTTTGCTTATCGTGGATTACTCGATGCGTTTTCTGTTGAGCCAAGGATAAAAAGGATATTTAACCAACAATTTAATGGTCGGATCAATGCTGTTGCATTTAGTCCTGAAGGTGATTATTTTGCAGTTGCTGATCAAAGTGATCATTCAGACCGCCCATCAGTAAACGGTAAGGTTTATATACTCAGTTCTCAGGAAGAAAAAATTCTGACAGTGTTAACGGAACATACCGATAATGTTTCGAATATTACTTTTTTGGCTGATGGCAGTCTTGTTTCTGGAGGGTGGGATAGCAGAATACTCTGGTGGACACCCAGGAATGGCCAATATGAAACGAGTACACCATACAAAACGCTTTTTGAAGATGAAACAACTGATAAGAAAGTGATAAAAGCACTTGTGACAACAGGAGTGCACAAGGGGCAGGAATCACTGTTCGCGATGGTGAATACGGGAACCGAATCAAAATTGATGAAATGGCAATTTAGCGATTCAAAGTTGATTAATAGAACGCCGGAGATCACTTCTCTCAGTGAGATTATGGGCAACGATGCTAATGAGAATGAACTATTCACCACTATGGCTGTGACAGATACTCGAGAAGGCAGGTACCTTATTTTGGGTACTACGGCTGGACGTTTAATGCTATGGAAAATTGAAGAAGAAAATAACAAATTGATAATTCTGGATGATATCAATGACATTAATAGTGAGATTGTAGCGGTAGCGGCTTATGCCAATGAAGGTGAAATGCTTCTGGCTTTTTCAGCCAAAAGGGATAATAACATTTTTGTATGTGTTTTTCCGATGGAGCCAGAAGGGCAAGGTAGCGAAAAAATAAAAAAAGGTTGCATGGGTATAAACGATGAAAATCAGCAACAAGTCAATCTTCCAAGATTGGAAGGACATGAAGATACGGTCCTCGATATCAAATTCAATTCCAACGGCAGCCAGCTCGTGAGTGGAGGGCGAAACGGTGAACTGTTTCTCTGGAGAATGGAAGAAGTTAAATCAAAAAAATCAATTTCCCCATTTACCAGGCTTCGCGGCCACTCCGATTGGGTGCGAAATGTGGCATTTAGCCCTGACAATGAATTGCTGGTGTCCGGTGCCGGTAATGGCAGTGTTGTTTTGTGGTCCTTGGGAGACAAACAGTTTTTGTCAGAAATGTTACGCGGCCATAGCGATGAAGTCTGGAATTTAACTTATTTGAGTGACCATTATTTGGTGTCTGGTGGACGGGATACGCAACTAAGGTTATGGCATTTTGATGAAGATAGAAATCTGATTAAAAAAGAGCGCGAGAACGAAAAAGAAAGCGATAATGATGAACTGAAAATTATAGATTTTGCTTATAATTCCAGGCATGATTTTCTATTATCTGCTGTACGCGGTGGACGTGTCAGTGCCTTGAAAATATCAGATGATCAGCTGGTTGCCTATGGCCAGCCGGAAAGATCACTCGAGGTTTTGGATCCAGAGCTTGATAAGCTTGATAAATTAGATGGTATTGCGCTAAGTCAGGATGCAAATCTCCTGGCAACGAGTACTAAAAAAGGGAAGTTGATATTATGGCGCTGGCATCAATCGCAATGGAAAGAAATAGATCTTCCGGAGCCGTTACAAGAAGCATTGGAGGCCGGTAAGCTTAAAGTAACAGGTTGGGGCAGTAGCATGACATTTCTGACAAATGAAACCGGTGGTGCTCAATTGGTTTTGGGTGTAGAAGAGGAAGGCCAGGATCAGCGGAAAAAATACTATTTAAAACTCTTGAACATAACCTTATCTGGTGAAGATTATGACGTTCAGGTGTCGGAAAAGCTGTTAACCGATAATGGACATAGGGGTGAAATTGTAACGCTTGCATGGGGTGGCCCTAACGGTCAATACCTGGCGTCAGGTGGGGATGATAATGTGTTGATCACCTGGAAACGTAATGCCGAAGGGACGTGGCAGTTAGACCGGCGTTTCGAAGGACATACGAATCGTATTAATACCATTAAATTCAATCCTGAAAAATATAAGAATATTGTGGCAAGCGGTTCCAGAGATCGTACCATTCGTTTATGGGATATCTATAGTGGAAAGACAGTAGGTATATTGAGAAGGCATACTGCTACTGTCGACCAGATTGCTTTTAGTCCCGATGGAACTAGGCTGGCGTCCGCATCAGACGATAAAACCATAATCCAATGGAATGTTGATTTTGATAATTATCCTGCTATCGCTTGCAGTATTGTCGGTAATCAAAAAATACCAAATGATGAGTGGAACAATTATTTGCAAAGTGCTATTGGAGAGGCAGCCGCTGGGAAACAGAACATTTGTGAATATTTGAATATTACGGATTGAAGTCTCTGTGATTGCTTGTCCCAGATGTTGTAGGCATTTATGATATCTTTGTTGGATTTATGTGTAATCTGAGCGACATCACGCTAAATTAAACTTGATACGGTTTGATAGTCAGTTATCGGCCAAAACCAGCCTGTCAATTTATTTCAATTCTTAATGGGTGGATATAAGAGAGAATAAAGCATACTTTATTAATACACAGATTTGACACATTTTTTTAAAATACATCACCCACAAATAAGGACTGATACACTTCGACCTACCATCAGCGGAAAACCAAATTTAACGAGGAATAATAAAACAGCAGCGTGTGTCACCCTCAGAACTTCATTTTGTATTTAACGTCGGTTACCCATGAAGCTGCCACGCTCAAATGCTGGATCAAAGTTGTACGCCAACATACATGTACCATAGGTATTCCTGAACACCTGGTCACGAAAAGTGATATAGTCATCCAACCCACCAATCGACGTCAGCCCATCACTCCCATTCTGGTCATAGAACTTCATTAAGCCATCTTCCAAGCGACGAAGTATACGTTTCGAACTCGAAGCCTGCTGTAAAAACAAGTCCATGATATACCTCACGTCACTTTCGCTATAAAGATGTCTTCCGATGAAATCACGGATTACAGAATAATCACCCGGCGCATTATATCCAGCAGCGGCCATAACGCGATGGCCAACAGCATTGGGTACCGCAGGCGGAGTCCGCGAACCTATTAGAGGATCATACTCAGCAAACAGGGAACCCGGAAACATCTGTTTTAGCGCGTGCTCACCAGGAACCCATAACTCCCAAAACGCATAATCTGGAGGGAGCGGACGTATTGCACCTTCCCGTACTTTATCCCGCAAATACGTACGCCCAAAGGACTCAATATCGTCACTGTCCAGCATATTGCTAGAATCAGCGAACACCCAGACTGCACGGTTGAACGCTGCCTCACCCCCTTCATCCAGTACACGTCTATGAACCACATAAGGGTCTTGACTCCCTCGCATATTACCCCGCGGCCGATAATTAACAGGTTGATTACCTCGAAAATCTGGCATTGCCCCGGAAAGGGTGTAAAGGTACCCCGTCTTACTCCCATGACCCGACGATCTCAGTCTTCGTAAAAGCGCAGCATCCGAAAGTTGCCTAAGTTCCTCTGGATACCGGTTCTGAACAGCCTTTAGAACGTAGAGTATCCACGTAGCCATGGCATCCGCGCGATTCTCGGATAACGGCATGTTTATCGAACCTGGACCGCTGGTACTTGAGGTCCCTTGCAGCACGATAGTTCGTTCCTCCTTGAGCTGTCGTGCTACGAAGCCGAGGAAGGTTCTATTACTTGCGGCATACTCCTTATGTTCAGGTTTAGGCGACGAATCGCCGATTGCGAAATTCCAAAATACAAAAACAGGACCAAATTCCACATGGATCCGCCCTTCCGGGTTGTTCATGGCCCAAACTCTCTCAGACGTAAAACCCATTCTTTTTTTACCCACCTCATAATTACAATGTATAAAGCACCGCAATTTAAATTTTATAATACATCACAATCATACGAAAGCATAACCCAGTATTGTTTTCCTGCGGGCGATCGCACCTCGCGCTGTTGATGCTGTATTATCTCTGTTAAAGCGAATTGTTTACTATCTCACCGTCTCCTTTGGGTCGAAAGCCGACTGTACTATTTACCGTTCTTTAAGTCCAAAAGTGTCAGGCCGCGTGTGAATCCATACGTTAGGATTAAAATCACGTGGGACTTGCTTTTAAATGACGCCCGGTAAGTATTGCCAGAATGCAAACGGCTGTACCCAGTAAAAAGGCCTCTGGAGAGGGGCTGATCTGACTCAAAAGAATTGCCGAGAACGCAGCGGCAAAAGAAAACAAACTCAGGCCAATTGCAATATCACTCATATAATGTGAAGAATTATTGTTTGTTTTCTTTAAGTGACTATCCGTGACGACTGAAACACCGAAAAAAGTTGAATCAATCAGAAAGAGAAGGCTCAATACGAGCAGTGTTTCTTGTCTGTTAAAAGGTTCCCAGTAAAGCACCACAAAGAAGGCAAAGAAGTTAAGTGCGACGATTAGATAGATGATTGTCAGTACGTTCCTGGCACTATATCGAAATAAAAAATAACCTATCATACGATAGCCGACGATGCCACAAAGATAAGCACAAAGCCCAAGGAAAGCAGTGCCATGCAGTGGTAACTGGAATTGCTTAATCAGAACAAATAATGCAAAAGCCTGGAATATGGCGCTTCTGCACCCAGCCAGAAAATTGAGAATGTAATAGGGCAAAAGCTGTTGCTTAAGTTTTGCCTGGGTATTATTTTTTTCTTGATGTTGTATTGTTTTGCTAAAAATAAAAATTGATCCTACTACTAGTGTGGAAAAACCTATTGCTGCAAATAAGTCATGAAGTTTTTCTGAACTAATGTCCGGCCTTGAAGAAAAAAAATCCAATAATGTCTGGAAAGTTATATCAGTGTTACTACTGAAAACAGTTGCAGTAATAGCTGCTATTTTTGTGGGTGCAAAAATCGATAATATTATAAACGCACCAGTAAAACTGGCCATTGGACCAAAGCTCTTTAGTTTTGCCAGTAATAATGGCGCATTTGATTTGTGGCTACCGGTTAAATATGCGCTATTGGCTGCAATATATGAAAGTGTAAAGCCGGAAGCTATGGCAAATGTACCCACATATAGAAAAAAATGTTCAGCAGTATGACTGATCACAAGCAAACCGATAGAGACTAAAAAGCAGGCGGTAAGAAGCAGCGTTTTTAGTGAAAACTGAGTTGCTATATAACCGAATGTAAAAGCGAAAATGCCGGGTATGAAAGTTAATGCTAATAAAATTCGAAATTCATCAGGAGCTAACTCAAGATTATTAATGGCATGATTAGGGTATGTGCTACGCCATATATTCTGGGCGAGAAAAATGTAGAAATATAAGAAACCAATTGCCGCTAAATTCAAATTTTTTTCTTCGGACAATTTCTCTTCCATATAAAATTAACGGGTGCGCTTAATTTCGGTTTTTTAAATCATTACTGAGAAATCAATTTGGTTTTTTTATCTTTTTTTTCTTTTTTCTCATCATCCGGGTCTGCCCATGATTCAGAGCTCAAAGAAAGACAAACACTCAGTGCAAAAGTAATAAATAAGTAGTTTAATATTCGCATCGTTGTGGTCCCTATCTTATGTAATTGTTTAAGGTTACATATTACCCAAAATCAAGATTTCTAAAAGTGATAAATTTAACATTACCGGGTTGATTCAAACAGCATTAGACGGTGAATTCACCGAATTCCAGTCTATTTCACATCCGGATACGGATAAAGCATATTCATCGCGACGCTTTTGCCTGCCGTTTCAACGATACGAACATGTTCGCGCCTGAATTCGCGTGCATGGCGCAGACCGCAAGTATGCGCGATCATATTGATATCCTTGTTAAAGTTTCGCGCGTAGTTGGCCACGCGTATATATTTTTCTTCGACAACCAGGCCGTTTTGTAGTCGCGGATTATGGGTCGTAATGCCGGTTGGGCAGGTGTTTTTATGGCAGCGCATGGCTTGAATGCAGCCGAGGGAAAACATGAAGCCGCGCGCTGTATTGACAAAATCCGCACCAGCGCAGAGCGCCCATGCGCCTTGTGCGGCGGTGACCAGTTTTCCGGCCGCGACAATGCGGATACGTTCCTTTAAGCCGGACTCAATGAGTGCATCAACCACACGCGGCAGCGCCTCTGTAATCGGCAAGCTGACGTGATCAATCAAAGATTGGGGCGCTGCGCCGCTACCGCCTTCACCGCCGTCGATGGTGATAAAGTCCGGGGCATAATCCAAACCCTTTTGCACAATCTGTTCGCACAGTTCATTGATGAAATGCCACCCGCCAATGGCTGTTTTGATACCTACAGGCCGTCCTGTCAGTTCGCGGATCATGTTGATTTTCTCAAGCAATTGCTCGATATTGTCTATATCTTTATGGCGGTTCGGACTGATCGAGTCTTTAAAAGCCGGAATGCCGCGAATTTTTGCGATTTCTTCGGTAATCTTGTTGCCCGGCAACAGACCGCCTTTGCCCGGTTTGGCGCCCTGTGACAGTTTGATTTCGAAAGCCTTGACAACCTTTCCCACTTCCTTGGCGCGTTCGGCGGAAAAATTGCCTTGTTCATCGCGAATGCCATATTTTGCCGTGCCGATCTGCATAATGATGTCGCATTGGCCTTTCTGATGATGCAGCGATAGTCCGCCTTCACCGGTGTTGAACCAGCATCCGGCTTCAGCCGCGCCTAGCGATAAGGCGCGTACCGCTGGTTTTGAGATTGCGCCAAAGCTCATGCCGCTGATATTGACAATGGATTTTGCTTCAAACGGATATTGGGCGTAACCTTCGCCAATGCATAGCGATGGTGTCGGAAGCTGATCTTCTTCCAGTATCGGGAAAGCTGCATTGACGAAAATGATCGAACCCGGTTCGCGTAAATCCATGGTTGAACCAAAACCGACCAGGCCGCCTTTGTTTTTAGAATGGCGGTATATCCAGTTGCGTGTGGCGCGATTGAAAGGCATTTCATCGCGGTCATCGGAAAAGAAATACTGCCGGAAATATTTTCCCTGTTGTTCAAAGAAAAAACGCAAACGGCCGATAACCGGGTAATTACGCAGTACGGAATGTTTTTTCTGGGTGATATCTTCAATAAACCAGAATACGATCAAGCCAATAATGATCAGTCCCAGGATCGTTGAGAGACTGTATATCACCAGATCTATCGGGTTAATCATAGTTTTTCCTCGTTGAGCAACAAAACACTATAGTATCTGTTTGCTTTGAATTTTTCATATAAATTGTAATACGAGCATTTTTTGTTCATTAACGGATTATCTTTAATTTTCCTGGCTGTACTATAATTATTATTATTTCAGACAACCGTAGGACGGGGAAATTTTGTTCGAGGAAATCAAAAAAAACGTCAAACAGGCATTAGCGGAAGATATCGGAACAGGCGATCTGACTGCTTTGCTGGTCCCCGAACAGCAAATGCTGATGGCGGAAATCGTAACCCGTGAAGATGCCGTACTGTGCGGTGCGCAGTGGTTTGAGCTGTGTTTTCAAAGCGTGTCGCCAGATGTTCGAATTCAATGGTTTGCCCATGATGGTGAAAGGCTTGCAGCGCAGCAGACGATTTGCCGGATAACCGGCAATGCACGGTCGTTATTGACTGCCGAGCGTTCGGCATTGAATTTCCTGCAGCTGTTATCTGCGGTAGCTACGCAGACCCGGCGGTATGTCGATGCGATTGCAGATACCCAGGCGGTAATCGTCGATACCCGTAAAACACTGCCGGGCTTACGGCTGGCACAAAAATACGCAGTCAAATGCGGCGGCGGGGAGAATCACCGCCTTGGTTTGTATGATGGGGTTCTGATCAAGGAAAATCATATTGCCGCAGCCGGCGGAATAGCCCGAGTGCTTGAGAAAGCACGGGCCATTGTGCCCCGGGATGTTTTCATTCAGATCGAAGTGGAATCATTGGAGGAACTACAAACCGCTTTGGACGCGGGTGCAACGATGGTGCTGCTCGATAACTTTACCCAGGATCAATTAAATGAAGCGGTTGCTTTGCGTTCCAGTCACGCTAAAAAAACCGGCCAGAGAATTGTTCTTGAGGCTTCTGGGAATGTCAGGTTCGGTACGGTGCGCAGTATTGCCGAAACGGGTGTGGACCGGATTTCCATTGGTAGTCTGACGAAAAATGTTCAGGCGATCGATTTGTCGATGCGGTTTGCATAGGTAGGTGTTGGCAGGTGTGGAGATGCTGATACGTTCATTTTATGTCTGAATTATTGTTGATATTTCGCGATGATCAGTTTGTACAAAGCTGTGTATTGATAGCGGCTTTGCTTTCGCTGCGCATTTTGCTGATTTATTTGATTAAGCGCAACCGTGAAGTTCTGACGGAAGGGCGCAGACATTCGATTACCCGGGTCAAAAATTTCAGCTGGCTGATTATTGTTTTCGGGCTGCTGATGATTTGGTGGCCGGAATTGAAGAATTTTGCGTTTTCCATTGCTGCCGTAACGGTAGCCCTAGTCATTGCGACGAAAGAGTTAATCGTTTGTTTTAGCGGTGCTATGTTGCGCGCGGGAACGGGCGCCTTCACGATTGGCGACTGGATCGAGGTGGGTGCGAACCGGGGAGAAGTGATTGATTACAACATGTTCTCCACTACATTGCAGGAACTCGACAGGCCGCCTAACGATTACAGTTTTTCAGGTAAAACTATCGTGATCCCCAATAGTCTTTTTTTGTCGGAACCGATCAAAAATCTGAATTTTTCCAAGCGTTATGTTTTTCACCGCTTTAGTATAATCCTCGACGCGTATTATGATTTGGCGGATATTCAGCAATGGATTTTGCATGAAATCGATCAATACTCGGCGGATTTTATCGAGGTCGCGCGGCGTTATAACGCTTTCATCGAAAAACGAACCGGTATCGATATTCCCGGTCCGGAGCCGCGCATCATGATCAGTACCAGTGAACTGTCCAGAACCATTATCACTGTCATTGTTTTCTGTCCCACCGAAAAAGCCGCCGAACTCGAGCGGCATATCACGCAGGGTGTGCTGGAGCAGGTTTATCAACCGAAGAAATCGATTCAATAATCGACAACATCATTTCGCTTTCTTTTGCCGGATATTTGCCATTTTTTTATTCGATATTCAACTTAAAAATGAATGGGTATCGTCAAAAGCTCGGTAACATCGGGAAAATATTGGCTGTTCAGGGTTAAGAAGCATCATAGTCTTCCGTTACATCTCAAGCGAATAAAAGAGGCCTATATGAACACAAATTCCAATCAAGAACTGCAATTTCAATTGATACCTGAATCAGAACAAGAAAACTGTGATCTTCGTGGCGTGTCCACGTTCAGGAAAATGCTTACCATTGGCGGTATTGCGCTAATGTCGATGCTGGTTCCACTGGGAACGGAAAACATCAATGGCAAACAACGGTTGCCGCAACATTGCATGACGATTATCTTGTTGCATCGATATCACCTATTGGAAGCCGACTGATGGCAGATGCAGCAAAACTGCTGTCCATTGATTTGTCCGAGGAAAATAACCGTGCCGAATTTCTTGCCGTGCCGTATTTATCCAACGAAGATAAGGGGGCAATCCTGGCGAGTTTTGAGCAAGGGACTAAAAACGTTGGTGTGATTTATGTCTGGGATAACCTGGGTCAGGACGGTGATGTCATCCAAATCGTATCGGATGGATTGACGATGGATATTCCCTTGTCGCATGAATCCAAGTTGATCTTTTTGCCCTTCGTTTCGGGTGAATCGCTGATTTTCCGGGGGCTGAATGATAACGGAAACGGAATCGCCGCAACCATCGAAACCCCGTCGGGAACCGTGTCTTTACCGGTATTGGCGATGGGAGAGGCAGCTGAATTGCCGGTGAGATAATAAGCGGTAGGGCGGATAAACGAAGTGCCATCCACCGACCACCATACATTACAACCGCATGCGCTGGTGTACGGCGCTGCACTTGTACACCCTACAAAAACCACAAAAAATCGGCAGGGGCCGAGTGTTCCAAGTTGTCCTGTACCCCGCAAAGGGTAAAAGCGCAAAGGCCAAAGGTCAAAAATCCCTGGCGACTCGAAAGCCGACACTAGCGTTCGTGAAATCGGTGTCGCCCCTGCTACGGACAGCCGAACGCAGTCTTAGTGGGCTATTGCCCCACGACCCGCCCCGAGTCACCCGGCGATTACAATTACCGCCGTTTGCATCCAGCCACGCGGAGCCGTCAGTCGGTGCATTGCGATAGTCGTCATGCCAGCAATCTTCAACCCACTCCCATACGTTACCTGCGGTATCGTGCAGGTCAAAGGTATTGGCTTTGAACGAGCCGACCGGTGCGGTGTATTTGTTATCCCATTGGCTGCCGCAACCGTCACACACGGCATTGTTATTGCCGATGTCATTATCCCACCAATAGCGGGTTTGTGTGCCCGCGCGTGCGGCATATTCCCATTCGGCTTCGGTTGGCAGGCGGTATTGCTTGCCGGTTTGTTCGGACAACCATTTGACGTAGGCTTTTGCATCATCCCAGGATACGTAGATCACCGGTCGCTTGCCGAGCCCCCAACCCCGGACATCCAGTAACACGCGGTTTGTTGCCTGGGCAAACGCACCGTATTCGTCGAACGTGATTTCGTATTTGCCTATTTCAAATGCAGCAATAGTGACTTCACGCTGCGGGCCTTCGTCAGGTTTCCGGTCTTTTTCAGATTCGGGAGAGCCCATCATGAATGTGCCGGCCGGAATGTGCACCATTTCGGGCTCGAACGGCAGCCGTATTTCAGTCTTTTGAGCAACAACAGGCGTTGTTGCCGTGGCATTGTTTGTGTCTGTCGTTTTATCTGTTGCGGTAGGTGCTGGTGGCGTGGAATCCGATGCATCGTGAGGTGAGGGAATGGCTACGGCGTCTTCTGTATTGCCTGAAAAGTCGTTATACAATGCCACTGCGCCAAACAGCAGGGCGACGATGCCAAGGCTGATTGCGAACCAGTTGGAGCTTTTTTTAGAATCAGTCGGCGTTGGTGATGCGGTTTGCTGGGGTGATGACTGTACGCTTACCATTGTTTCCAGAACCTGGGTCAATCGGTCAACATCGGCATGAAAACGGTTGTCGCTTATTTCATGCGTCTGACGCCGTGCAAGCGGTTGCATACATTCCGGCAGTTCGGTGGATTTCGGCATGG
>JAGRFM010000096.1 GCA_020446045.1 Nitrosomonas sp. | reverse complement strand
GTCTTAACGGGCCTGACTTCGGCCCACCTTCCCGACCGCCTCTCTCAGAGGCCTTTATCCATGCGGCTTTCAGAGGAAAAAACGGTGGTCTCGGCATTTTCACATCCCCTCAATCGGAAATTAGGGCCATTTTAGCCCAAAACCCGCATGAATACTAGTGCGGTGCGATTTGTCATCGAATAAAGATGAAGTTTACTCTCTATCATTTTGAATTTATGACTTATTGTTTAAAATACCGCTTAAAAATTAAGCAACTTATTCTGCTGTTTTTTCCGTTTCACAGACCGCACCGCATTTTAATAATCTTTTCATTGTTATTCAACAAGTTATGTGTTAAATAATCCAGTATGGCGCGGTTGAGGCGTCGGGCAATTGCCCTTGCCATTGGATATGATACCGGCAACGGACGCAAACCGGCGTGATCAGAATATGATCTTCCGCCGGGTCGATAATACGGCGCAGCCGCAAGCGCAAGGCAATCAGCGCGTCGGGTGTCAGGCCGCATTCAAAAACGCTTTTCTGCACACGCGTACCGGCTGCCTCCAAAAGCTTCGCCACGCGGTTCAACCGCCTGGGATCGGCGATATCGTACGAAATAACTGTCATATACAGTTTGCTCATCGCCAGCGCGTCGCCTGAAATTCGTTTGCATCATTTGCACGAAACGCTTTGGCCAGAGACAGAATGTCATGATCGATGATGCGGCGCAAGTCCATTTCAGCACCGGTTTGCGGGTGTTGCTGGATACTGTTGAAACGGTCTTCCAGCGCGCGGATAAACGTTCTAATAGTGTCGTGACCAAGCCTGCATGCACCCGATGTGATGGTAAACGCCTGCGGATCAAGTTGCCCGCTGCGCAACAGCCTGAGCACGGTGGCATCGACCACATAGGCGCGGAATACTTCCATGATATCCGAAGCCAGCGCCAGATGCGTTCCGCCCGGACTATGCAGCATACCCAGGTGCGCATTCAGGCTGCGTGCCTGCAATAACCCGGCAGCGGCCTGATAAAGCAGCGTATAACCCAGTGACAGCATGGCGTTAACGGGATCAGGCGCGGGACGCGCCTGGCGTTTACTGAATTGCCAGGATTCGGGCGCCAGTTGCGCAAACATTTTCCAGTACAACGATGCAGCCGCGCCTTCACTGCCGCGCAGGCTTTCCATGCTGGCTGCGGTTTTGAGTGATTGCTCAATCTGTTTCAGACGCTGATTCACCGACAAATCTCGCGCGTCCGGTTCTTGGTAACGCTGGCTGCGCGCAAGTACAAGTCTGCTGTTATGCAATTTGGCAGCGACAATCTGGCGCGCAATGTCCAGTTGAAATGGTATATCGGCATGACAGGCAAACTGCGCCTGCAGCAATGTGACCTGCTGCCCGCTGGCCGGATCGAACCGGCCGTAATACCGCCCGAGATAAGACAAGTAAGATACGCTGCAATCATGCTGGGCGGCCAGTTGCAACGCCTGCGTGGTGACCTGGATGGGGCCGAACAACATGATCTGGTCGACCTGGTGCGCGGGCAAATCGAGTATGGCTTTGCCGTCGCGCTCGACGGTGTACCGCTGGTTGCCGACACTCAGGC
Organism: Nitrosomonas sp.; assembly: GCA_020446045.1. Classification (GTDB taxonomy): domain Bacteria; phylum Pseudomonadota; class Gammaproteobacteria; order Burkholderiales; family Nitrosomonadaceae; genus Nitrosomonas. The sequence continues at coordinate 1,391 of JAGRFM010000096.1, read as the reverse complement.
GCGTTTGTTTGTCCACCAGATACAGCGTGCGCTGCAACGGCGCAAGCGGCGGCAGCACCGGGCTGAAATCGTGATCTTCAGTCTCATCGGTTTGTTCTAATGCTTCAGATTGATTGACCGTTTGTGATTCTGTTTCGGCCGGCAGCGGTTCGCCGGAAGCGTCATCGGCAGGTTGTTTTGTGGATTGCGGTGGTGATGTTGTGCGGAAATTCTGCGGCATGGTGTCCGGCCAGCTTCGCGGAATCGCCAGACTGCGCACGAAATACCAGCCGAGAAATTCCAGTCCTTCGTCAAAATGGACGATGCGGGTTTTCAACGGATTAAGCCGTAACGCCAGACGTTCCAGCACATCTTTGGTGACATCCAGCGCGGCTTCGGCATGCTTGCGGGATTTGGCGAGCACGATGAAATCATCGGCATAGCGGATCAGGATATGCTCGGCGTCGAGCAATGCCTCGTCAAGCGTATCGAGATACAGGTTCGCCAGCATCGGCGATATCGGGCTGCCCTGTGGAATACCCTGGTTCGGCACGGTCAATTGGTCGCCATACTGAACAGGCGTGGTGAGCCATTGTTCCACCAGGTCGATTAGCGCCGGTTCCGGTGCGATGGCCTGCAACCGCGCCAATAAATCGGCATGTGGAATGGTATCGAAAAACGATTCGATATCCGCATCGACAATCCAGTGATAGCCTTGCCGCTGATAAAACCCGATGCGCCCAACCGCCATACGCACGCTGCGCCCCTGGCGGTAGGCGTAGGAACAGTCTTCAAGTTCGGCTTCGACTTTCGGCGTCAGCACCAGTGTCAGGCTGGTTTGCAAAATGCGGTCACGCACCGTGGGTATCGCCAATCCGCGCGGTGATTTGCCGGGCCGCTCAACCCAGATGCGCAACAGTGGTTTTGGCTGATAGTTACCGTGAATGACTTCCCTGGTTATTTGGCGCAGTACGGTATCGATCTGCGGTGCAAGCGCTTCGATGGTTTCGCCGTCGACACCGGCCATGCCCTTATTCGCAGCAACTTTCTCCCACGCCTGCTTCAGCATGCTGAGTGTGAGCGCCTTGCGCAGCAGCGCACCGATTGCCAGCATGTCAGACGGCTCCGGGTAGGGTGGATAAGTAAAACGCCATCCGCCACTGTACCCGATGAAAGAATGATGCAATGCCATGCATATCAAACAATCCAGTGGCTTGCGGCTGGTTTCAAACCCCTGCCCAGACCTTCACCGCCGGAACGGGCGATATCCCTGCCGCACAGCGCATTGTCTCGCGTCAACTATCTTGTCCGGTTTGGCGACAATTATGATGGCCGGTTGAGTTTGTTTTTATGATGTCATGTTTTTTTCTGGTTTTTCCTCCTGTAACTTTCACTGTCGATTTCAATAATTG
>JAGRFM010000017.1 GCA_020446045.1 Nitrosomonas sp. | reverse complement strand
TTGTATGACCGGATAAAAAAGACTATGTTGTATGGCGGGTTGTTCATAGCGTTTGTGGTCATCTGGTTTATCACATTGTTTATGCCCGGCAATACCACGTTGTCGATTTTGGCAGCCGGGTTGATATCAGCGGCATTGTTTGTTATTCCGGTATTTCTAGTTGGTTTGCTGATTTATCATTTCAAAATCAAAAAGGGCAAGCATCCCGGTAGTGACTAAACAGTCGGCATAATCATTATTTAACTGAAAAAATTCAAGGCATTCACTCAAACGATTTGATGCATATCATCAAAAAGAAATTCTGATCATGGGTATACACGGTAGAGTATGAGTGCTCAAATCATAGATGGCAAATTACTGGCAAGCCAGGTTCGCACTGAATGGAAGCAACGTGCGGCGAGACTGACCGAGCAGGGCGTGCGGCCTGGCTTGGCGGTTATCATAGTTGGCGATAATCCGGCGTCTGAGATTTACGTGCGTAACAAGGTCAAAGCGTGCGGTGAAATCGGTATTCATTCTGAAGCGCACCAGTTTTCCGGTACCACGCAACCGGAAGAAGTCCTCGATTGCATACAGGCATTGAATCAGAATACGCATGTTCATGGTATTCTGGTGCAACTGCCATTACCGCTGCATTTTGAGAATAATAAAATCATTACCTCAATTGCGATCGAGAAAGATGTTGACGGGTTTCATTTGTACAATGTCGGTGCATTGGTAACCGGAAATACGAATTTTGCGCCCTGTACGCCTTTTGGCGTAATGACGATGCTGGAACATCATCATATATCAGCAGAAGGCAAGCATGCCGTGGTTGTCGGGCGCAGTAATATCGTCGGTAAACCCATGGCCATGATGTTGCTGGAACGCGGTGCAACAGTAACCATTTGTACATCAAAGACACGGGATTTGCAGTATTTTACCCGCTCAGCCGATATTCTTGTCGTTGCGACCGGTCAGCCGCAGATGATCACGGCCGAGATGGTTAAACCCGGCGCCACGGTTATTGATGTGGGAATCAACCGGTTGCCGGATGGTAAATTATGCGGTGATGTGGAGTTTGATTCGGTCAAAGATGTCGCCGGTTATATTACACCCGTGCCGGGAGGCGTAGGGCCAATGACGATTACCATGTTATTGTGCAATACGATTATCGCGGCCGAACGCGTTCATCAAAACGCATCGGTCTAATTTTTCGTTGAAAGTAGGACCTCATGGAATCACAACCTGATATCGATCCGCAGGAAACTCAGGAATGGCTGGATGCGTTGGAATCTGTATTAGTCAACGAAGGACCGGAACGCGCTCATTTTTTACTTGAAAAGCTGGTTGAAAAAGCCCGCCGTTCAGGTGCTTATCTGCCTTATAGTGCGAATACGGCTTATATCAATACGATTCCGACCGGTAAGGAAAAACGCTCTCCCGGAGACAACGCGATTGAACATCGTATCCGCTCTTATGTGCGGTGGAATGCCATGGCAATGGTGTTAAACGCCAACAAAACCACCAATGTCGGCGGGCATATCGCCAGTTTCGCGTCTGCAGCCACACTCTACGATGTAGGTTACAATCATTTCTGGCATTCGCCCAGTGAAAATCACGGCGGTGATCTGGTCTATGTGCAGGGACATTCGTCTCCGGGTGTTTATGCGTATGCCTATCTGGCCGGTGAGTTGACGGAAGAACAGTTGAACAATTTCCGCCAGGAAGCCGACGGAAACGGTCTGTGTTCATATCCGCACCCCTGGCTGATGCCGTCGTTCTGGCAATTCCCGACAGTTTCGATGGGATTGGGGCCGTTAATGGCTATCTATCAGGCGCGTTTCATGAAGTACCTGGACAGCCGCGGTTTGATCGATACCAAAGGACGCAAAATATGGGCGTTTATGGGTGATGGGGAAATGGACGAACCTGAATCGTTGGGCGCCATTACGCTGCCTTCCCGCGAGAACCTCGATAACCTGATCTATGTCGTCAACTGTAATCTGCAGCGGTTGGACGGGCCGGTACGGGGTAACGGAAAAATCATTCAGGAATTGGAAGCGGCGTTCCGCGGTGCAGGATGGAACGTGATCAAGGTGATCTGGGGTTCTTACTGGGATCCGTTGCTGGCCAAGGATACCAAAGGCCTGTTGCAAAAACGCATGATGGAATGCGTGGACGGAGAATTTCAAAATTTCAAGTCCCGTGACGGTGCTTATGTACGTAAGCATTTCTTCGGCAAATATCCGGAATTGCTGGAGATGGTCGCCACCATGTCGGACGACGATATCTGGCGATTAAATCGCGGTGGCCACGACCCACACAAGGTTTATGCAGCCTATGCGGAAGCGGTGAACCACAAAGGACAACCGACCGTTATTCTGGCCAAGACGATCAAAGGCTATGGCATGGGCGAATCCGGTGAAGCGCAGAATATTACCCATCAGCAGAAAAAAATGGGTACCACATCGTTGAAAGCGTTTCGTAACCGGTTTGGATTGAATATTCCGGATGACAAGATCGATGATGTGCCTTATCTCAAGTTTGACAAGGACTCGCCTGAGTACCGCTATATGCGCGAACACCGGGAAAAACTGGGTGGCTTTTATCACTGCCGTAAACGACAGGCTGAAGCGCTTGCGGTGCCGTCTTTAGGCGCATTTGAATCGGTATTGAAAGCCAGTGCGGAAGGGCGTGAATCTTCCACGACGATGGCTTTCGTGCGCATCTTGAATATTTTGGTCAAGGATAAAACAATCGGCAAGCATATCGTGCCGATTGTCGCGGATGAATCGCGTACGTTTGGTATGGAAGGCATGTTCCGTCAACTGGGCATCTGGTCATCAGTCGGTCAGTTGTATACGCCGCAGGATGCCGATCAATTGATGTACTACAAGGAAGACAAGCACGGCCAGATACTACAGGAGGGCATTAATGAAGCGGGGGCATTGTCATCCTGGATTGCTGCGGCGACTTCGTACAGTACGCATGGCATACAGATGATTCCATTCTTCATTTTTTATTCCATGTTCGGTTTTCAGCGCGTGGGCGATTTGATTTGGGCGGCGGGTGATATGCGTTGCAGAGGCTTCCTGCTGGGTGGAACGGCTGGCCGTACAACATTGAATGGAGAAGGGTTGCAGCATGAAGATGGGCATAGCCATATTAGCGCATCGACCATCCCCAATTGTATTTCGTATGATCCGACGTTTGCTTATGAACTGGCGGTGATCGTTCAGGATGGTTTGCGCCGCATGTGTCAGGAACAGGAAGATGTGTTTTATTACATTACTGTTATGAATGAAAACTATCCGCATCCTGAAATGCCCAAGGGTGTTGAGCAGCATATATTGAAGGGCATGTATCTGTTTCGTGATGCGGGTAAGCGTTTGAAAGGGCCGCGCGTGCAGCTGCTCGGTTCCGGAACGATTTTGCGCGAAGTGATTGCCGCAGGCGATATTTTGAAAAAAGAATATGATGTAAATGCGGATATCTGGAGTGTGACGAGTTTTACCGAATTAAGGCGGGAAGCGATGAGCATACAACGGTGGAATATGTTGCATCCTGAGAAAAAGGCCAAAGCTTCGCATGTCGAGAACTGCTTTAAAGGAAAGGACGGGCCCGTTATCGCCGCGACCGATTACATGAAAATTTATGCAGATCAAATCCGTGAGTATGTACCCGGATGTTACCGTGTTTTGGGTACGGATGGATTCGGCCGTTCGGATACGCGTGAAAAATTGCGCCGGTTTTTTGAAGTTGACCGCTATTATATTGTTGTTGCTACGCTCAAAGCGCTGGCTGATGAAGGCAAAGTAGACAAACAAAAGGTAGCGCAGGCGATCAAGCAATTTAAAATCGATCCGGAAAGGCCTGATCCGGTTACGCTGTGATCAAACTGAATCGTTCGTATTGATTTGATGGGCATAATGGCATAAGGAAAGCGTGTGGGAGAACTTAAAACAGTACTCATTCCTGATATCGGTGATTTTGCCGACGTACCGGTCATTGAGGTTTTCGTTCAAAACGGCAGTCAGGTCAATACTGAAGACCCGTTAGTGGCGCTGGAATCGGATAAGGCGACCATAGATATTCCGGCGCCTTATTCTGGTGTGATCCGAGAAATCAATGTTAAAACCGGTGACAAGGTTTCCGAGGGTACGCCTATAGCTGTTATTGAAACTTCGGAATCAACAGCATCGAGTGGAAGCAGTGAAATAACACAGACAAACGTGGAACCCGGAAAACCGGAAACCGGAACAACAGAAACCGTAACGGAAAAAACGGGTGATACGTCTCAAGTGCAGCCAGCGGATCAATCTGAAGAAATGAAACCGGATGCTGGTCAAACTTCCGAAGTAAAAAAAGTATATCCTGCCCGTCCGCCGGTTTTGCCCGTTCCCGTGGATGTATCAGTCAAAGCACATGCCGGTCCGTCGGTACGCCGTTTTGCGCGTGAACTGGGTGTCAATCTGGAGCTGATCACCGGAAGCGGCCCCAAACATCGTATTCTCAAGGAAGATGTACAGGCTTTTGTGAAAGCCAAATTGTCCGAGATACGCACTAATGGCGGGAATCAATCCGCAGGTGTGGGACTTGATTTGTTACCCTGGCCGCAGGTCGACTTTGCCAGGCATGGGCCGGTCGAAATCAAATCGTTATCACGTATCAAGCAGATAGCCGGCGCCAATCTGCATCGCAATTGGGTCATGATTCCGCATGTGACGCAGTTTGATGAAGCGGATATTACCGATCTTGAGGCGTTGCGTAAGGAATCCAACAAAGCGGTAAAACAAAATGGGGTTAAATTGACGTTGCTGTCTTTTTTGATGAAGGCATTGATTGCGCCGTTAAAACGATACCACGAGTTTAATGCATCGCTCGACAAAGATGTCAACGGAGAGTCCAGCCTGATCATTAAACGCTACTATCACATCGGTTTTGCGGTAGATACGGTTAATGGGCTGGTGGTGCCGGTAATACGCGATGTGGATCAGAAAGGTGTGGTGGCGATAGCCCGGGAACTCAATGAATTGTCCGAACTGGCGCGTGAGGGCAAACTTAAACCCACGCAAATGCAAGGCGCCAGCTTTACCATTTCAAGTCTGGGCGGGATAGGCGGTACGGCGTTTACGCCGATTATCAATGCACCGGAAGTAGCGATATTGGGTGTGTCCAAAGCCCATTTCAAACCGGTTTACCGTGATGACCAGTTTGTGCCGAGATTAATTCTTCCGCTGTCTTTGTCTTATGATCACCGTGTCATTGACGGCGCCGCAGCGGCTCGCTTTACCACGCATCTGGCCGAAGTGCTGACCGATATGCGGCTGGCGCTGTTGTGATTCGTTCTGCGCTAATCGGATTTGATCGTTTATGGCAAGCCGGACGCTGATCGGTATTTATGGCGGAACATTCGACCCCATTCATTATGGCCATTTGCGTGTAGCTGAAGAACTGGCGGACAACATCGGATTCGACCGTTTTTATTTCGTTCCTGCCGGTGAACCCCGGTTACGGGAAGTTCCTGCTGCGTCGAAAGATCAACGCTGCGAAATGGTAAGGCTTGCGATAGCGGACAATCCGGTTTTCAGGCTGGATGAGCGTGAAATCAAACGCCAGGGTGTCAGTACGACAGTCGAATCGTTGCAGGAATATCATGCAGAATTCAAGGGCCGGGCGACACTTTGTTTTGTCATGGGGGCTGATACGTTTGTCAAGCTGCATCACTGGCGCCACTGGCATAAGTTGTTTGAACTCTGTCATTTGATCATTGTCGACCGGCCTGGCAGTCTGGTAATGAAGGATCAACAGCGTCTGCCCGAAGAAATCCGGCAGGCATGCGTTTCGCGTTGGGTGGCGCGTTCAAGTGACCTGACAAGGTGTTCCAGTGGTATGATTTATGTTGCGCAAACCACTTTACTGGACATCTCAGCAACTAACATACGCGCTTTGGTCGCGGCGGGTAGAAGCATACGCTATCTGTTACACGAGTCCGTAGCCGATTTTATTAAAACACACCACCTCTATACAGGAGCAAATGGATTCAAAAACACTGGTAAAAATTACAGTTGATGCGCTTGAAGATATCAAAGCGTCTGATATTAAAGTTCTGGATGTTGCCAAACTGACATCCATGTTTGATTATGTCATCATAGCGAGCGCTAGTTCGTCGCGTCAGACAAAAGCGCTGGCCAATAATGTGCGCGAAAAAGTGAAAGAAGCCGGGGGGGCAATTTTGTGTTTCGAAGGCGAGCAGACCGGTGAATGGTTGTTGGTTGATCTTGGAGACGTCATCGTACATATCATGCAGCCGGAAGCGCGCGAGTATTACAATCTGGAAGGGCTTTGGACGGAATAGTCGTGAATACAGGATAGCTGGCCTGTTTTTAATGATTTGCTCTGGCATATCGTTATAACAATCATGGGGTTAATATAACCGGAGCGTGAATGATGTCTGAACAAAATAACAAAAAATTAAATCAATGGGTGGAGAACCTGACAAAGGTTGAAATCCCTGTTTTGAAACAGACCGCACGGAAACTGTCTGCTTTGGTTGAGGATATCGAAAATCAGACGCCGCGCAGCATCGCCCAGGTCATCAAAAGTGATCCGTTGATGGTCGTCAAACTCATGCGTCATCTGCAGGCGTATAAGCATCGTGGTCAAGAGCATGAAATTGTTGAAGTCGAACAAGCTTTATTGATGCTCGGGCTTGAAAACGCTTTAAAAAAAGTACCGGCAAAACCAGTGGTTGAAGATGTGTTGGGCCGGGAACATATGCCTGCGCTGGTACACTTGCTGAAAGTGACGCAGCGTGCCAAGATTGCGTCAAATTATGCATTTGACTGGGCTGTGCGGCTTCATGATCTGCATTATGAGGAAGTTCGCATAGCCGCTTTGCTGCGCGACATTGCAGAAATACTGATGTGGTGTTTTTCTCCAAAAGCAATGCTCACCATCAAAACCATACAGACCGAAGATAAGACGCTACGCAGCCATCATGTCCAGGAGAAAGTGCTCGGGTTTGCGCTGCATGAATTGCAGTTGGCTTTGGCAATTAAGTGGAAATTGCCTGAATTACTGATCCGTTTGATTGATGCTGAATATAGCAGCGAGCAACGTGTACGGAATGTCTGTCTGGCGGTGAATCTGGCAAGGCATTCAGCCAATGGCTGGGGCGATGCTGCATTGCCGGATGATTATGCCGATATCGCCGATTTACTGCATTTGAAACCGGAAGAAGTGATGACAATTGTCGGTGTCGATATAAACAATTCGGATGATTCAGGCGGACAGGAGATACCGAGGGCGCAGTAGTCAATAAAAGCAAATACGCTGCCTGATTTTAAGGGCTTGGGTTGGGGTACATGAGATGTATCGTTTCAATGCCTTGCACCACACTTTCCGGTAAATTCAGATGAATGCTGTTTATATTTGTTTTAAGTTGCGCCATTGTCGTGGCGCCGATGATTGTGCTGGTTAGAAATGGCCTGCTGTTGATATACGCCAGTGCCATTTGAGCGGCATTGAGCCCATGTTTTTGTGCCAGCGCGACATACCTCAGGGTAGCGCTGATTGCATTGGGGCTGTTATAGCGCGTATATTGCGGAAACAGGGCAAGCCTTGATTTCTCCGGTTTTTGGTTGTTCAGATATTTTCCGGAAAGTGTGCCGAAACCTAATGGTGAATACGATAACAATCCGGCTTTTTCACGCCAGGATATTTCCGCCAGGCCCACCTCATAGCTACGGTTCAATAAATTGTAGGGATTCTGAATACTGACAACTCTTGGCAGATGATATTGTTCGGCAAGCTGCAAGAAACGCATGACACCCCACGGTGTTTCATTGGAAAGCCCTATATGGCGTATTTTTCCCGCCTTGACCTGATCGTCCAACGCTTCCAGCGTTTCAACAAAAGGCGTCAGTTGTGATTCGTCTTCCGGAACAAATCCTAGCTGACCAAAAAAATTGGTTGACCGTTCCGGCCAGTGCAATTGATATAAATCGATATAATCGGTTTGTAACCGTTTTAAACTGCCATCCAGTGCGGACTGGATATATTGCCGGTTAAAAGCCGTATTTCCGCCGCGTATATGGGGTATCCAGTCGCTGCCGGGGCCTGCTATTTTACTGGCCAGAATCACTTTGTCGCGTTTGCCACGGGTTTTGAACCATTCCCCGATAATGGCCTCGGTGCTGCCGTAGGTCTCTGCTTTTGGCGGTATCGCGTACAATTCGGCCGTGTCGAAAAAATTGACGCCGTTATCCAGTGCATAATCCATTTGTTCGAAAGCCTCGTCACGCGTATTCTGTTCACCCCAGGTCATGGTGCCGAGGCAAATCACGCTGACTTGTGTATCGGTGTTGCCGAGATTTCTGTATTGCATAGCACGTGTTGGTATCATTAGAACTTTTCATGATTACAGAATTTGACAAGCCCTGTCAAATTGCCGGACTGAAAACTGAGCAATTTTGATAAAATGCCCGGGTTCTGGAGCCAGATGAATAACGACACATTAACCCATTTAAATGTCTGAATCGCGCCTGTTTTATATTTATGATCCGATGTGCAGTTGGTGCTACGCGTTTGCTGATTGCTGGCAGAAATTGCAGGACAAGTTACCGGGACATATTCAGATTGCCTATGTGTTGGGTGGATTGGCTCCCGATACCACCGAACCCATGCCGGAGGAAATGCGTACCATGATTCAACAGACCTGGCGGAAAATCGAGAGAATGGTGCCAAGTGTTCATTTCAATTATGCGTTCTGGGCAGACAACACACCAATACGGTCTACTTATCCGGCATGCCGGGCTATTCTTGCTGCAAGCCGGCAGCATAGTACGGCACGGACTGAAATGCTGCATGCTATTCAAATTGCATACTACCGGAAAGCGTTGAATCCCTCATTACCGGAGACATTAATACAATGCGCGGACGAAATCGGGTTAGATACAATCCGTTTTGCAGCGGATTTGGTGAGTGCGGAAATCGATGCCGCGCTAAAAGAAGAGCTTAACATGGCTCGAACTTTGAGAGCATTTTCGTTTCCATCGTTAAGGTTTTTGCATGAGGAAAAGCTTTATCCGGTCAATGTGGATTATAGTGACGAGAATAAAATGTTAAGTGAGATTCATGTCGTCATCGCTTAACCTGTTTTTTTAATACATGATAAGAGAAATGACAGAAGGAATATTATGAGCAGTATCTGGTTTAAAGATTATACCGTTGATTATTTGGAAGGTTTGCGTAACGCCAATATGGGGCAACATATTGGTATAGCATTTATAGAAGTCGGTTCGGATTATCTGAAAGCGCGCATGCCAGTCGACAAACGCACCACGCAGCCTTTTGGCATTATGCACGGTGGCGCCAGTTGCGTGTTATCGGAAACGCTGGGCAGTGTTTCGGGCTGGATGACCATTGATCCGGAGAAATACCGGGCTGTCGGTCTTGAACTTAATATCAATCATATCCGGGCGGTTACCAAAGGCCATGTCATCGGCACTTGTACGCCGTTACATACCGGGCGGCGCACGCAAGTCTGGCAGACCGATATTACCGAAGAAGCGACCGGTAAACGCGTTGCAATTTCACGGTTGACCCTGGCGATTATCGACCACGGTACGTTGAGTGCTCAGAAAGAACATATTGTGGTGGAAAAAAAGGATTAAACCCGGTCACTGTTGTGTAGCAACCGGATTGGACTGGTTACGGTTGTTCCTACCGGGAGTTGAATGAAATTCGTACAAGCGGAAGCTTTCTGCACAGGTTGCAATGGCCTGATTGTCCGAGAGATCCAGACATTCTCGCGCATCAAGTTTTGAGCGCACGGTAAGTGCTTTAGGGGGCATCGCTTTGTACATTTTCGTCGATAATTGCGCCGGTTTCCCATTCTTCTGTTGTATCAGTCGATGCGGGTAATTTTGCGGTTTGAACGTCGATTGTACGGTTAAGCGGCGTATCGGGATCAATTAACAAATGATCTGCTTTAGATGTGTCAAACTTTAATTTTTTTTGCGCGGCCAATTCGGCGATGCGTTTGCCCGTTTGCAACGAACTGGTACGGAATGCTTCGAGTAATCCATTGACTGTATGTGTGATAAACCATCTACCTTCCTCAGTCTGATAAAACTGAATATATTCGTCAAGTTCAAGGTCGGTGATTTCTTGGTAAGAAAAAGCCAGAGCAAGGATTACAATCTGGTAGGTATTTTCTCTGATTTCATTTTTTTGTGCATCAATGCTAGCGTCAAAAGACTGTATTGCTTCGGCATTATTGCCAGAAGCACCGGTCAATAAGGCGCGTCGTGTACTGATAGAAAGCTCGACTGCAAATTCAGTTGTGCGTGTTTCAGACTCAAGTTCCTGTAACAGCCGTAAACGGTTTGGTGGCAGTGAAGTCCGGATTACTCCTTCGATAAAGGCCTCAAAAGCCTGGAAATCGAATTCCCGACTCTCGATCTCGGTGATTTTATGCAACAATGGTGTGTTGTACATTTGAATCAGCGTTTCGAGATACTTGCGATTAAAGTCGTGTTTGATGGCGTTGTGCACGTGTTCGTAGAAAATTTCCGGTTTATACACTTCTATTACGATTCGCTCGAGTTCTGCAATAATCATCGGATCGTCTGGTTTTTCGGGATAGTGATGCATATCTTTTAACAGATCTTCAGGTACCTGATCGATTTGTTTCTGCAGACCGGAAAGTGTTATGACTTTATCGATCAGTACATCAGGGGAGTTGTCTGAAAAATTAGATGGAAATGGATGAATAGCTGCTTCGGCAACCGGTATCGGGAGTGTTTGTGGGGTTTCATTCATCTGGGTTTCCCAGAAAAACCAACCGCCGGTCAGAAGCACAGCAATGCCCACTGCCGAAAGAATTCGTATTACTTGCGATTTCATGAAAGTTTCCTCTTGAGAGATGGTTTCGATTTTAGGAATGCTGATTAGAGTGTTGAGTCCTGTGTGCACCCGATAAGCGCGTGTGACTGAACCGGATATCACTAGGGGGTGTCGTCATGAGTTATGAACAATTCTGTTTGCTTTTCTCGGGCAAAAGGAACAAAAACGCCGACAATTTTGTTCGAAAAACAAACCCGAAGGGCGCGACAGATTTTTGCGCCTATTTATTCAAAGTACTTGAACATAGCTACGGCTATGCCCCACGTACTTTTCACAAACATT
>JAGRFM010000095.1 GCA_020446045.1 Nitrosomonas sp. | reverse complement strand
AATTCCTTAACCTGAATGGTGAGCAACACTATGCTATTTATAGCACATTGTTTTTTAATTTTTGCGGTGTTGCAATTCGTTGTAATAACTGGTTATTACGTCTCATTGCGCCTTGCCAAAAATAAAAAACAAAGCACTCTAGACACCATCCAACTGAGGTTTTTAGGTTAAATCAATAAAAAAACTTACAGCATTGGAAACAATCAGATTCAACTTCAACTGAAGAAGTGCAGTATCCTGTTATGCAACACTGATATATTTTGCTGGCTGATCAATTAGCAGTTTTTCGATTCGATGCCTGTTCAGTTCATACCACAGCTTGCCAATTTCGATCGTTTTAAGCTGGCGTTTCGGATTATTGGCCGAATCCAGATGACCGGGAATGCCGTATTTTTTCAGAGGATGATTGATATACAGCACATGCTCGCCGAGAATTTCGTCAGTCATTCTTGCGTTGACCATCATTTTCTCGCGCAGTATTATCGAAGCAATACCTTTGGCTGACCATTGAATTCCGCCGTAAGTGCATGCTTTGTTCCCGTCGAAGGCGAAGCTGCGCCAGCCCGATCCGATGGATAAAACCTTGATATCACAATCCGGCCAGATATTTTTGGCATGCAGGTAGGCTGCTAGCGCAGGATTGTTCATGCCGACACCACCATCGATACGCCATTCTTCATCTTCCATTTGTACTGGTGGAAAATAGGAGGGTACAGCTGTGCAGGCATCCGCGATTTCACGCAAGAGAAAATTTTTACGACTGTAATTAGAAAAAATTTCTAGCCGATCACGATCCAGATTAAAGCACGGTATGAAAAGTTGTTTATCCAGAGATGATAGGCGCAGACAACCGAGCGCTTTTTGTAATACCCGGCTTTTGGAGTCACCTGTATATTTGGGATAAATTTGTAATTTATTTAATATCAGATTCATCCAGTTTCCGGTCATCATGTTTTCAAGCAACCTGTCTTCCAGAATCAGTTGAATGATTTTGGATGCACTCATGGCGCGTCCCGCTATCAGGCAGGCGATCAAACCTCCCGATGAAGAGCCGGCCACCAAATCAAATTTTTCATAGGTTGATATGCCGGTTTCTTCTTCAAGGCAGGCCAGCAAACTGAGTTGAATCAATAGATGACTGCCACCACCATCAAGACTTAAAACAAATTTGGATTGCACAGAAAACTCCACAGGTTGGGCAATTTGCTAAGCCACTTTTTTCGCGGCGATCATACCTTGTATATTTTTGTATTGTTCGAATGTTTCCGACCAATATACCAACTCAAGAGAACCATCGGGATGTTCCAATAAGGAAGTACAGCTTTCTACCCAGTCGCCATCATTGCAGTACAGGATGGAATTAACTTCTTTGATTTCAGCATGATGAATATGACCGCATACAACACCGTCAACGCTGCGTTCCTTGGCAAGTCTTGATATTGCATCTTCAAAACTGTTGATATAACTGGCGGCATTCTTGACTCTTAGCTTCAGATACGTAGCCAGCGACCAATAAGAATAGCCAAAAATTTTTCGTAAACCATTTAAATGATGGTTTAACCACAGCAAAAAATCGTAAGCGACATTGCCCAGTTTCGCGACCCGGCTGTGCTTGACGATGACGTCAAATTCATCACCATGCAGTATCAACAGTTTTTTTCCATCTTGGGTGGTATGAATATAGTCCAGATGAATTTCAAGATTGCCGAACGCATGTCCTGCACAATCGCGTATGGCTTCGTCATGATTGCCGGGGATGTAAATGACTTTGGTGCCATGCTTGGCCTTGCCCAGGATTGAACGTATCACATTGGTATGTTCTTGTGGCCAGTATGGATTTTTTCTAATGCCCCAGAAATCCACGATATCGCCTACCAGAAACAGATACTCTGTTTCGACTGAATGCAGAAAATGGAGTAACGCCTCAGCCTGACAACCACGAAAACCGAGATGTACGTCTGATATCCAAACACTTCTAGCTTTTAAGGGTAATTTCTTATTAATCATGGTATCTGTTTTGATTGAGTTAAGGATGGATATCAGATTAAAGCGAATGTGTTAAATTACTTTGACGGATATATTAAAGATTGATGAATTTTTTATTAAAAATTATTGATTGCAGGGGTTACTTGATTTTTTGCCGATGGCGATTCGAAGGAGAAAAAATGCTTGGTTAATAGCTGATATATTATGAAAACAGATTTGAATCCAAGTTTGAGTAACGTGAGAGGACTGTTTAGAGGTAAAAAAATTAAGGCGACCATATCCGGGGAAGTGGTTTCTGGCCGCCTTAACAAGGGACACCCAACGTCATGATAACCATTAAGTGTTACAAAATTATTAAGAAAAGTGGTAATTTAGATCATAAACTCTCAAAAAAATTTATTTGATCGGTTGTAGTGCAAAATTAAATCTTTGCCCGGATCTCCGGTTGACTGTTATTCAACGTTACAACCTTGATTAATCACCATCAAGCCTGCCGCCAATCATTGTAAATAAATCGGGGTTGGCGGTGTGATTTATACTTGGATTGTTTATTTCATGTGCTAAAAGATGTGTCGTAAAAGAGAGCAGAGTTGACGCTATGCCGAAGTAGAAAAGCAGCGCCACTATATTGCCTATGATTTCTCGTGCGGAAGGCATGTTAATCTCCAGATTTAATGTTTATACAAAAAAGAAATCAGTGTCGGGTGAGTGCTGAGCCTCACCCATTTATATTTAAAACTTATTTTAGATTCATGCAATTGGCGTAGTATGTGACGGATGCCGGCCAGTCGGAAAAAATACCGAGGATACCGACATCTTGAGCCAGCACGTGCAAGGCGGAGTACATATCGCCATCGTTGTTAATAATGGCATCCAGATCGATAGGATCGGGATTCTGGCCGTTAAGCGTTTGGAAGTACCAGCCACCACCATTGGTTAATGGGCCGTCGCGTTCAAATGTCCAGGTGATGATGTTCAGTCCGGCGTCTCTGGCTGCTTTTGCGTAACGGGAAGGTACTATTTCGCCGTTCTCAATTTCCAACAGCATCCACATCGGTGGCGCGATGACTTGTACATCAGCGGCAACCAGTTGATCCATTGAAGGTGACCAGGTTGCCGGGTTACGATGATCGAAGGCAGAGTCATCGTAACGCCCATCCAGGAAGACGGCCTGCTTGCCAAAATCCGGTTCATTTTGAATCCAGTACAGGATGTCGCCGAGGTTGAATGATTGCGCCCAGACTTTTTCTGCAGGAACGTTGGCGTCTTTGTATTCGTCGATCATTTTCTGAGCGTAGTCTTCCTGGGAAAAACCATCGAATGGCATCGGAACACTTGGGGATTTCAGTTCCGGTGTCATTTTGACGCCTAATTCAAGGAACAGTGCGATGCTTTCTTTGTGTGTCATCAGCGTGCCACGTGTTGCATACAAATCCGTTCTCCAGTCAGCCGTACCTTTCACAAATTCGGCAACAGTAGTTGCGCGGGGATTTGAAGCATCCATCTTGCCTTTCAGTGTTTTGAATTCGGCGAGTGTTATATCGCTTGTACAGCATTGTGCGGCAGCAGGTGTAATGAGATTTCCGTCAGTATCAAAAACTGCGGGTTGAAATGGTGCCGAGCATTTATTAGCCAGTTCGGTCTCCATGATATTGGTCGTGGTATGCAGATCGCACTGTGAGTGACGGCAAACCAGTTCCTTGTCTTGCGTAAACGTGACATCACATTCTACAATACCGGCGCCCATCTTTGCAGCCGCTTCATAGGATTCCTGCGTGTGTTCGGGAAATTGCATAGCTGCACCACGATGGCCAATGGAAAAGTCGGTTCGTTTAAACGGGCCTTTTTCACAACTTCCCAGTTTTTCTTTCAATGGACTTTGATCCATATCTTTGACTAAAAAGAATGGACGCGGTCCTAACTGCGTGTCATGGCCCGAGCCTTGATTGTAATTTTGTTTGGATTCAGCGCCTAAGCCAGCCCAGCTTGCCAGAGGCAATGCGAGAAAAAATGCGGCGATAATTGCCTTAATATTGCGTTTCATCATCTTCTCCTTTCATGACTTGAATCATTACGATAGGTCTGTTGCCATGGACTGTTTTGTGTCACGGCAAACGGAGAGCATGCTAACGAACGAATGTTTCTATTTTGTGCTGTTTAGATGAAATTTATGTGACTTTTTGATGAATGGGTCAACGGTCGGCAGGGCGGCAACGGATTAAAGTCAGGAGGAGGTATTTGTATGGTAAAAATAAATACTCAAAATAGAGTATAGGAAATAGCAATCGCATGAGTGCGTGGAAAACCAATCCGGAGTAACCTGTCAAACAATCCATTTATGGATAACCCCAGCCAGCCATTCGGGATCATCCAACGGCAGGTCATGACCTGCTGTATCATGTTGCAAATACTCTGCTTGAAAGAACTGCGCCAACTGGATACTGCTGCGATAATCTACCAGACGGTCAGTTTTGCAGGCTACCACGAGTACCGGTTGTTTGGGCCGCATATGTATTGAAAACCTCACGGCAGCCAAAAGCTGTTTTATCGCATTTGAGAATGACACCGGACTTTGCTTCTGCCATGCCTGCCAAATTTCAAGCAGTGCTTTGTCATTACTATATTTATTGGATGTCAACGCCAGAATGTCGGCTTCCCGCCGTACCGGCGAGTGAAAAAGCATTTTGACTATTTGTGGATAAGCTGCCAATCGCATGCGATGATAAAAAGGAGACAAGGGTTTGGCGCTGGTGTTGATTAAAACCGCTGACTGCACTTCATCCGGGTATCGCGTCATCCAGTCGATGGCAATCATCGCTCCCATGGATATAGCGACAATGTTTAGTTGACGCCGCAACGCCACTTGATTGCGTAATGCTTCGGTCATGGCTGTTATCGATGCGGGACTGGTTAAATGGTGTAAACGTCCGTTTCCCGGAATATCGGGCGTTATGATTTCAGTATCGGGAAAACGCCGCTGAAGCAAGTCGGCAAAATCGCCCCAATGCCTGGCATCGCGCAGCAAGCCACGCATCAATACAAATTTTGCGTTATGTTTCATACCACAAAGCAAGCGCCAGTTTTTCTATCTCTGGCGCCTGACTTTTATTAATCCAATTGCTGTATGACAAAGTGGCATGCAATAGAAAATCCAGCAGAATCAGATGACTTCTCAACACTCGTCTCAGGCGATGCGGTTTCATTGGGTGGTAGAGGCCCAATAACCGCGTCAGTTGCAGCGGATTTTTACGCACCCAGCGCCATGAACCCATTTCCAGCGTTAAAGGTAAAAAAATATTGCCGCGTTCTAAAGACTGCATATACATAAAATCCCATAAATCCCCATGAACCAGATAATGTTTTGCCTGCGGTTCAAACAAATATTCCTGGTTCGGATAGGTGTGCATAAAAAGCTTTCGCAAATAATAGACTTCCTTAAGGTGTTTGATGGGTTCACGCCGGCTTCGTGCATATGGAAACCAGATCTGATTGCGGTGACCAAATCCTGAATGACAATCCAGGACAATGCTAAATGGCGCAGGGAAAACTTCACGAATAATAAAATCACATAAAGCCCGGGCTTCTGGCTGCATCGGTTCCCCGGCTTTTCCTCGATACCACGGCAGCAATGGCGAAATCCGGTGCCCGCCTCCCAACCAGATTGTTTTTTCCTGACTGTCTATAGGCGCATTACGCATCAGGTCTACGCCTTGTCCGTTAGATCGCGTATTGTTGTGCATCCCAACCGGATTGATCAGCGGCAGGATATGGATACGCACCTTTTGTAAAAGATCGCGGGTAACCTGATCCCACTCAAGCCGTTCCAATAATCCTTCCAGAAAGGTGACAACCACCTGTGTGCCAATACGCTCCAGACCATGAATGCCTGCAACATACGTGATGCAAGGTACATCTTGCACAGTATTGCCCAATGTCAGTGCATATACGGGCAGTAGATCATCTGCACAAGGGACATGGCAAAGAACTTTGCTGGTTAAATGGGCTTTATTGCTCCATTTGGCGATTTTCTCAATGTGTTGAAGCTCTTGTAATTGTATGGTGGTTGAATAGTCCATGCAGTTTGGTCAGGTTTCTCTTTGTAAAATACCGCTCAAAGCGCTTTCTTGTTTATCGCCATAGCTTTTCAGAAAATAAAATGTTGCAAAACCTCTCGCGTATTGCTGTACTGCTAGTGCTATTACAATTTGATATTGCCGGATACAGTTAGCTTTTCAGTGTTACTGGTAAGGCAGGTCTTACGGGCAATGGTTATTCCCTTGTCAAAAGACCTAACACAGCTAGTGGCACTGAAAAGCTAACCCAGCGGGCACACTCACAAGATATCCAGTCACTGTGTTGCAGCACTTGTCAATGGAATAACCATTGGCTGCGTTCCGCGCCTTGTGACAAAATATCTTGTGGGTGCTGTACACGGCAATATCAAATTGTAATAGCACTAGTTAATGAAACAGCGCATCATACCACTCGCATCAAAACACTTCATTTTTAATAAAAGCTTCATAAAACCTTAATATTTTGTTGGGTAAAGCTGAAGATTTGGTTTTAACCATTTCTTCAAAAATCTTTCATCTCTCCGACATTTTCTTTTCACATACTGTTTTTATCATTGACTTGCAAGTATCACTTGCGTTTCTACATGAATTATTCTCTGGAGAATACACATGAAATCTAAACTCAAACGACTTCTTTTTGTATCAGCTGCATTGGCATTTTCCGCCGCATTGCCTGTTCAGTCAGTTGCAGCAAACGCTATGGCCTTTAGTCAAGCTGGTGATGTTACCCCTGACAGCGTTGTGCTTTGGGGGCGCTGTAATCTGGAGCAGGATGCCCTGTTGACGTTTACACTGGCCACCCATGAAAATGTTCTAACGAAGACTTCAGAAAACAAAGCTTTAGCCAGAAAAAAATCACTCAAGGTTTCTGATGAATCAGACTATACAGGTTCGCTCATTTTTAGAGGTTTGAAGCCCGGCACACAGTACTACTACCAGGCCTTCTGTAAACCGCTTGCCAAAAATTCGGGTACGGCAGTTGAAGGAAAAATAGCTATTTTTAAAACAGCCAGCGATTCTGAAAAAACCGACCCTGTTCGTTTTGTCTGGGTTGCAGATCTCGGTGGCCAGGGCTGGGGGCGTAATCCGGATTTGTCTATTACACATGTGGATGGCGAAATCATACAAGGCGGCTACGTCATTTTTGATTCCATTTCCAAATTAAACCCTGATTTTGCATTATTTCAAGGTGACATGATCTATGCCGACGGTCCGATTCCTCCCAGTAAAGAAATCCCGGCAGATGTAGGCGGCGGAACCTGGATTAATAATCCATCCAAAGATTTCGTAGCCATTACATTGGATGACTTTCGTGCCAATTGGAAATATAACCTTGGCGATGAGAAAATGACCCATTTTCTTGCCAAAACACCGATCTATGTACAGTGGGATGACCATGAAGTGTCTAACAACTGGTATCCGGGTGAAATCATGCCCGACGGAGCGCCATATTTCGGTATTTCAGCCGATGTGTTAGCTGCAAATGCAAGACAGGCTTTGCTTGAATATAACCCAATCGAAGGCTCAGAATTATATCGGCAAATGCAACACGGCAGACATATGGAGTTATTTTTACTGGATGAACGTAGCTACCGTGATGCAAATCCGGATAATTATGATCCGAACGGCATCGAAATGCTGGGGCAGGAACAACTGGCCTGGCTAAAAGAGGCTTTAATGAATTCACAAGCTACCTGGAAAATCATTTCCACGCATGATCCACTCAGTATTGTAACCGGTGGTATTGATGACCGTGACGCCTGGGGGCAGGATGATCCGGCTGTATTAGGGCGGGAAGTTCAGCTCGCTGGAATTCTGAAATTCATCAAGGATCATGATATCAGGAATGTTGTTTTTCTGACCGCTGACGTCCATTACACTGCCGCGATTTCATATGATCCATCAATAGCGACCTTTAAGGATTTTAACCCATTCTGGGAATTTGTCATCGGCCCGATCAATGCAGGTGCATTTGGATCGGGAAATCTGGATGCGAGCTTTGGTCCGCAATATGAGTATTTGCGCGCACCCAGTACAGAAGGCATCGGGCAAAACACCCCCCCGCCGCATTTACAGTCTTTCGGCCTGATTGATATCGCAGAAAATGGTGACTTGACCGTCAAACTGATTGACATCACCGGTGAAGTTTTATTTGAAAAAATATTCTCGCCTTTATAACGCAACATATTTGTTCAGAACAAAGCCCCATCTGATTCATGGGGCTTCTTAATTCAAGCAACGTTTTGCCAATGCCAGCAACACCCTGCAAGGCAAACCGTGTGATATTTGCATGGAATACAAAAGCCTGCCCGATATTTCCGGATGAAATTTTAAAGAAGGTGCATTGGGAAACTTCTGGCAGCAGAGTTTTGAATTGACGGCCAGCTACAGCCGGTGGTTTCAGGTTGCGGTTAAAAGCCGGAAAAGCGAACTCACTTTACCCTGTAATAGGGTCAGTCCTTTTCGGTGTTTTGTGCTTCCTGGTAGTTAGTGAGCAAGCCCGCTATGATGATAATGACACCCATGGCCATATAGAAATTACGGGCTACCGGTTCATCGGCAAAGCCCAGAATAAACGGAATGGCAACAAGCGTTGGGCCGACGATGCGCTCGATCCAGCCATGCAGTGTAAAGGCAAGCATCTTGAACATGCCCAGGGAAAAATCCGATGCCAGGGTGACCATCAGATGAACACCGGCCAGAACATAGGCCAGTATGGCGGGTGTTTGGCTTAAATCCAGCAGCGTCGGCGCCAGCAAAAAAATACCGACGGTCAGAAAATCGAGATAGCCATGATGGCGTGCTGAAATTATTTTCATTGAAGTGCTCCTTATATTGCGGTTGGTTGATAACACCGGCATTTTAAGAAGCAATAATGATGCCTGTCTGTTATCTGGAAAACACTGCCGGATAATATTCAGTTTTAGTGGAAGTTATTCGTCCGCAAAGGCGGCATCGTTGATGCAGATCTGATCGCGCGTATAATCCAGCATGCCACGGTTTCTGAAATCGTTCATGATGGTGCTGACCACCGAACGGCTGGCGCCGACCAGATCGGCCAGTTCCTGCTGAGTCAGGAAAATTTCCAGAGAATAGCCATGCGTGCAGCGCGCGCCAAACAACTGCGCCAGTTCCAGCAATGTTGCAACTACGCGTTGTTCGACAGGTTGAGTCAGAATCATGCGCAGTTTGTGCTCGACCTGCCGTTGCCGGGAATCCATCGACTCGAAAACCAGCCATGATAAATCGGCTCGACTGGCAATGAGCCGTCTGAAATCATCGTGTCCGATGCGGTAACAGATCACCTTGCCCAACGCCTGCGCACTGTCTTCCATCGCCTGACCGGCAGCGTTGTTTTGCAAGTGACCGATAATGTTTCCGTGCGTAATTAATGCCAACGTCAGCGTATTGCCCTGCAACGTAAGATACGAAAGCTTGACAATGCCCTCCTTGATCCAGAAAAAATCAGTACACCGATCTCCCTGCCGATAAAGAAAGTCCTTGTCGGGGATTTCCACTTCCCGGATGGAAGCATAGTCTTTTTTCCACTTCTGCAGATTCTGCTCGAAAATGGAGTGGAGTGATTTTAATGATGCGTTTGTAGATTTAAAATATGACATGGAATATGCGATTCATCACTGCTCAGCAATTTGTACGTTATGAGGGTTTATAGCGGTTTTTTGATGTCCTGTAGATACGATACCAGTTCATGTACGTGAGTTGTTGGGTTATCGGTATCACTTTCTTGAGCTGTGCGTAATGCCTTGGTTGCACGTTCTTTAGCGGAATTCAGTTGTTCGCAAGTAGCCGCGAAAATACCACATTTTCCTTTGGTATAGTCCGGGATGTGAGATTTTAATTGTGTCAATACTTGATTGCAGGCACTATTATTCGGTAATGCTTTGAATGGTTTTGTGGTGTATTGGAAATGTAGTAACAGCCAGTATTCAAAGCACGGTACAGAGTTGATCGCGATAAAAGTATTGTTTGGCCTTGCATTGTTTATATCTTTTATGGCCTGTATGTAGCTGGCGTGAGCATCTTGATCAAACACACAATACACTTTATCAAACGAATCTCCTTTTTCTCTTTCTTCGCGGTAAAGTTGTTTTCCGTGTTTAAAGACGCTAACCGGATCAGAGCCGCATTCACCACTGACTTTTACGTTAACACTATTTAAAGCAAAATAATCTTTTATATCCTCAAAATATAGTGGTTCGGTTTTTTTGCCTTCACATGCGATCAACACTTTTGCATAGGGATCACGTTGTTTGCCACGGCGAGCCAACTGTTCTTTTTTTCTAGCTTTGCGCTTATGAAATAGATTGTCCTTTCCCATCAGGCTTGCTTTCTTAGTGCTCTAATGTATGGCAATGCGCCATAACGTCCGGACAAGTATGACAATTCAAGATTCTCACGGCCTTTTCGTGGACTGAAATCCGTCAACGGATAAATGACAGTCGCCTGTTGCTGATTTTTTTCACAGAACCAGATCTGATCCCGCCTGAAAATTTCCTGATTGAGAATGGAAGTTTCATGTGTCGTAAAAACTAATTGTGCGTTTTTGGGATTAGTTTCACTGCTATGAAACAGTTGTACTAAAAACTGCACTAACTTCGGATGTAGATTGTCGTGTAGTTCGTCAATGAACAATACATGGCCTTTGTTCAAGCTGTCAATCCATGGGCCTGCAAAAGCAAATAGTTTTTGTGTGCCGTCAGATTCATCTTCGAAGTCGAAGATCACAGGTGATCCTTCATCATTTTTATGAACCGTTTTGATATCAATAACCTTTTTATCTTTTAAATCGCTTGCGATCATTTCTTTTAAATGTACAGGCATATCATTGGGTAATTCCTCTATATCGAATGGTTTTTTCTCGATAACGATATCATCAATGTGTAGATCGGCTGCATGCAAAAACGCCATAACCTGTGTTTTTTCGTTTTTTTCGCATAGTAAGACACTAAATTCAGGATTCCAACCGTTAGAACCGGTCATTCTCAACGCTGTTTTAAACCAGTCATAAACTGGTTGTAGCTGCGCACTATTAAGCTGCACCGCTGTTGACAAAAATAATGCATTATCGCGGGTGGATTTTTGCCATAGCTGCCGTTCACCGGCCAAGCTATTGCCTAACAACCAGTCATAGTGTTTATTTTTTTTGTTCCATTCGCGTCCCAGCCACCTCTGGACTCTTCCTTTTGGATAGGCCAACAGCCATTCTTCACAAATACGTTCCGCCGTTGCGGTGAATCCATATTGATAACGTACCTGATCCACGATAAACGTAATTTCGAATTCACTTGGTTCTTCAATTGTGGCTTCACTTAAGCGAAATGGAGTAACTTTTAATTTGTCACCACGTTGATAGTTAGCAGCCGATTCCAATACGATACGTTGCATTGTCTTCATGGCAATCAGAAAATTAGATTTTCCTCCTGCATTCGGCCCATAAATAGCAGCTGAACGCAACAACTGATAGTCAGTTGCGGCATGAGCTGTAAATGCATTGGATTTAATTAATTCATCGCCTTTGGCTTTTACAAGACTGAATGTCTGGCGCTCACGAATTGAGCGAAAATTGGCCACGCTAAATTCGATCAGCATTATTCCCCCATTAATTGCTAAAGATGACATTTTTTGTCAAAAATAACACGTTATTCAGGTAATGACTATAGTCAAATCGCTTTTTAGATAAAAATTTCCAATCTTTCTTGAGAAATCAGTTTTAAACTTTTAAATTAATAGCTTGTTTCGAAAGTAGCAATATAAAACCTGAATAGACTAGTACTCTTTCAATTTAATATTTAGTGTCTGCCCGAAAACCCCGTATTCAACATCAATGTGCCTGTTTATTGATCACTCCGTGGAAAGTGCTGTGAGATGATGCAATCATAAACACCTTCGTTTATGTTTTGTGGGAAATGAAGGGCGGAAATCCTGAATTTCACCCGACAATCACCGCTGATTGTTCACAATCAGGTGATCTTTTTTCGTT
>JAGRFM010000094.1 GCA_020446045.1 Nitrosomonas sp. | reverse complement strand
TGGCGGATTGTCGCTTTGCTCCGAATCCACCCTACGCCATTACGCAATTTGATAATTTTTGAGGTGGAACATTGCCCAATTATCGACGCAACTTTGTTACCGGGGGATGTTATTTCTTTACTGTTAATTTGCTGGAGCAAGTAGCTCGGATGCAACTTGTGGAATCCGGGATAAACGAAACGCTGAATATCACGTTATCATGGGCAATATAATACAAATTAATGTGCAACTCTCTATCTTATACATTAATTTGCTTTCCCGGATAACGTAAACTTATCCAGGCCACATACTAGAAAATGCAAAACCATACCAGTCCATAAAAAATTGTTAAACTTTTATGGTAATAACGCGTATACTGTCACTGTCGTATGGATTCAAGTTGTAAATAGTACCTTTGTTTGGACGTTTTCCTTGATATTCGCTGACTGCTTGCATGCGTTTTATTATGTAAGTGTTGTATTATTATTTAATTTTTGTTAAGGAAAAAATACATGGCAACAGGTATTGTAAAATGGTTCAATGATTCAAAAGGCTTTGGTTTTATTACACCGGATGATGGTGGCGACGATTTGTTTGCACACTTCTCGGCTATTCAAAGCGATGGATTCAAGTCATTGAAAGAAGCGCAACGCGTTGTTTTTGAAGTAACAACCGGCCCCAAAGGCAAACAGGCATCAAATATCAGACCTGCCTGAGAAGTAGCATAGCCTAGCACTTAAAAAACCCCGGTCTACCGGGGTTTTTAGCATGTAGCCCAAGCGAAATTTGTGGAATCCGTGATAAGGCAAGTTATTCTCCAGACAAATTAAACATTTAAACTATAACATTCTTTGTACGCTCTAATTGCAGCATGTAAACACTACCCAAACACCGGCGACTCAAAAAAACACCGCCCGATTCTCAGTCACAAAATCAGCAAAACGATTCGGTCTTCTGTCCAGAATATTTTCAAGGTCACTGGTCGTCTCTTGAAATGCCCCAGTGGCAAATAGCTCCATGATTTCAACGAGTGCATTCGCGTTCCATTCAGGCAGGCCGCCAGCAAGCATTTCCTGTTTTGCCAATGTTCCGGATACCGGTTTGTAGCGGACAGGTTTTTCCAGGAATGTGGCTAATTGTTCCGCTATATCGTTTCCGGAAATGGACTCGGGGCCGGTCAATGGGTAGATTTTATTGCGATGGCTTTTGTCCTGGACAATCCTGACTGTTGCTTCGGCAACATCGTTCATATCCACCAGACTTTGCGAAGCTTCACCGAGCAGCATACCGAACCGCCATTTTCGTTGGATAGCTCTGGCTTGTCCAAGTATGTTCTGGAAAAAGGAATTCGGTTGAATTACGGTGAAATCAAGGCCGGATTGCGTGAGTTGCGCGTCCGACTGGTAATGCTGGCGCAGGATTTCCGATGGCGAATCGGCCGATGCACCCAGTCCAGACAGCTTGATGACATGTTTGACTCCGGCTTTTTTGGCAGCCTGAAAAAAATTGCTGAAATATGCTGCAGCATCCGGATGTACGGCGGTAACGATATACGCCTGTTCAATCGAATCGAACGCTTTATCCAGCGTTGCGGGATTAGACAAATCGGCTTCAACGATTTCCGTGGTTTCGTTTTCCAGCTCTTTGGTACTTTCCTTGTTTCGGACCATTGCCCGTACCGGGATGTTGTTTTCCGCCAGTTTTTTGAGCAACAGGCGGCCGTTCAATCCGCCGGCGCCTGCGACGAGTAGTTTGGGATGTTTCATTTTTTATTCCTGTTAAATTCCTGTCTAATCGATTCTTTTCCAATACATCTGCATCGTGCACGATTCGCCCTTGATGGAAATGGGAGGCGTGCCCAGTATCAGTTTGTCGTTATCGAGCGTAACAAAACGGGTGTGGGTCACACCGTTCCAGTTGGGAAAAATAGACTGCTGCACATGATGATTGACATAGCCATTCGTTTCCTTGTAGTCGTAACGGCCAAAATAGGCGGTATAGCCTTCAAATGCGGAACGGATTTCATCGGGTTCACCGGCTAAAAAGTCATTTTGCGCAAATGCAGGCCGGTCATTATTGGACACCTGCACGGACATATAACCGTTGTCGGTATAAATCAGAATTCCCGAGGCATTACCTCCCCACAGCAGAACGGGTTGCCCATGCTGGCCGGCAATTTGATAGTGATCCAGCAGCCAGGCGCCGGTAAGTTTGTGATTATCGTATCGTGGTTGCATAGTCATTTTACTTTAAATGCGTTAGGCGAGAATTTTGCCGGTTTGGGATCGCGGAATGGCGCTGACAAATTCCAGTCGCTCCGGAATCAGCGAACCGCACAGTTGTTGCTTGAGGTGTTTTCTGACGTCATGCAGCGTCAATGATTCGTCCGCAACGATAAACGCTTTGGCGACCTGCCCTTTTTCTTCATCGGAAATACTTGCGACCATGACATCGAAGACGCCTTCCAGATGATGCAATACCGTTTCCACCATGAGTGGAAAAATTTTCTCGCCACCCTGGAAGATAATTTTTTTCTTGCGACCGATGAAATAAAAATGTCCACGCCGTTCTTCGTACAAATCACCGGTCCGGATCAGCGCACCATCGGGGTATTGCGGTAGAAAACCGTCATTAACGCCAAGATAGTAACCCAGCATATGGGTCGGTGTGTGTATCCACAGCTCCCCCTGTTTTTCGTCATTTTCGATTAACAGCGTTACACCGGTCAGCGGTTTCCCCAACGGCAGAATAAAGCTGTTTTGTAATACGGAAGCATCGATCCGGCAGGTCGAAACACGCGGCCCGGCTTCGGTCAAACCATATGTCGAATAGATTTCACAATCGGGATACAAATCCAGCAGCCTTTGCGCCTGTTTGCAATGCAGAATATCTCCGCCGATAGTTAACACCCGCAACGATGGATGCGGTTGATCGATTTTTTTGGCGATAAACGGTGTGATACTGAGCACCGATATGGCATTGTGATCAATCCATTCAGCATCGATTGAGCCGACCTGGTAGCCGAAATTGATTTCGCATTGGATCAGCAAGCCGCTAAACAAATTGGCAACCAGTCCATAACTGTAATAAAGCGGCAAGGTAATGCCAATTTTGTCATTTCCTTGTAACCCGATGGATTCGGCATGCAGTTGTGCGTTCAGCAAAACATGATCCAGTTGATGCAGTATCGCTTTGGGTTCGCCGGTTGAACCGGAACTGAAAATGGCAATATCGGCTTCCGCCATGCAATGATCGTAATACGAAATGGGTTTGTTACGGCCGTCAAGCAGCGTAACATAAAAATGTGCATCATCAACCGCTTGCACCTGCGAGAAAAAATGGCCGGCTGTTTTTTTCTGAACGGTAATCGAAGTCGCCCGGTCGGTCAGTAACGCAAAAACCGGAAACTGATCCAGTGTTGCGCAGATTTTTCCGACCGGATCGTGCGGATTGGCAATAAAAACAACAGCTCGATTCAAGAGTGCCGCAAGTAGGATAACCACAGCATCAACAGTATTGGTCATGCGCAGCAGGCAGATACGTTTATCCTTGATTCCCAACGCATTTAATCGAATGGCAATTTCCTGAACGCGATCTGCCAGCGCTTTGCCCGTGAGCGTACTATGATTGTCAGAAATAATCGTTTTGTTTGTATTGCCAAGTGTTTGTAACAGTTGATTGATATTCACGATAATTTTCCTGAGAAATACGCCTAAGTGAATACGCGTGATAAATGATTATTAATTTCCTGCTCCAATTTATTACTGTTTTCAATCTGTCGTATCAGCACCGAATCAGCCTGATAATCAGCTTCCCCTTTTTTCGCGACAACAATCAGTAACGTCGCACTGCCGGGAATAAGCTGTGTCAAATACAATGCTGTACTAGTGGCTTCGGACAATACGCAATTATCGCCAACAAAGGTGAACGCAGCACCATGCGCTCCCAGTGCAAGTGCGGTATAGGTCGCCAATGTCTGTGGCCCGCTGCGCACGAAATATCCCTGTGCCGGCTGATGGTTGGCTATACCATTACTGACTTTGCGGATATGAGCTGTGCAACCCTCGCGGTTTACCACAACAATATTCAATGCAGTCAAATCAATATTGTTGACGAATTCAAGCGTTTGAACAGCCGCCAAAACAGCAACACGGGCCGCCGTATCCGCACGTTTGTCTTTGTCTTTCAATTGTTCAGGAACCGGGATTTTTCCATTTGATGTAGCGTAAGAACCGTAATGACATACCGTTTGATTCATACCCTATACTCCTTAGTTCAGGGACTCGATGACGATAGCGGAATTGACACCGCCAAAGCCAAAAGTGGTTGAAATGCCGACAGGCCTTGAAATCTCCCTGAAATCGCCACCCACGATAGCCGGAATGTTTAATGTTTCATCTTTGTCTTTCAATCCGATCGTTCCCGGTGCGCGTTTGACCGACAAGGCCCAGCAAGTCAGAATCGCCTCAACCAGACCGGTTGCGCCGAGCAAATGACCGATAGCGCCTTTTGTTCCGCTGACACCGATACTATCCAGTGCTTTTCCAAACACTTTGCGGTAAGCAATGGACTCGACCTGGTCGTTGAGTGTTGTACCGCTGGCATGTGCATTGATATAACCGATATCCGATGGTGCTAATGAAGCCGCATTGAGTGCTCTGGAAATGGCCAGCGCCGGAATTTCACCGGTTTCATCCGGTGCAGTGATATGTTGTGCATCGCAGGACATGCCAAATCCGCGAATGTTGTAAACCTGTTTGGTATTCAATTGTTCAAGACCGTCTTTGTTGGCAACGATGGCAAAACCACCGCCTTCTCCGAATGAGGTGCCGTCGCGGTTGACGTCGAACGGTTTGGCGCAATCCGGACCCTGCGTACCAAGCGTGACATGCTGCAGCAATTTACCCCGATCCAGGCAATCGACGGCCAGCACGCCGATCACATCGTATTTGTGCTGATCGACCATCAGCGCGGCCATGGACAACACATCGGTTCCACTCGAGCAGGCGCTGGAAATGACACCTTTATACAATGGCGCCAGCTCTGGTTTTTCGCTAGCCAGATAATACTGGATACAACCATAAGGATCACCGGCAAACCGGCCTTCAAGATCGCCAAGACTGCTGGCACCTAGAATCAGTTGACACTGTTTGGCCTGCTCCGGAATCAGACTCCCAATTGCACGCAAAATTTGCAGCAACCGCGATTCATCGGACTTCAGTCCCCGGATTGCACCGATTTTTGTGGTGTTCTCAGGGAAATAATCAGGATAAATTGAATTTGCAGCACTCAACCCGCAATTGCCGCTAAATAAATTGTCCAGCAGTTCAATGCCATGATCCAGACAGGTGTAGGCATTTGGATTTACGATATAAGCGTCCATATGCTCAATCTCCGAAACTGAAAATAGCGTTTGTCACAGCCAGATGCCGTCATAAATACTGCGTTTGGCTCTGACCAAAGTGCAATTACCCTTGATTGCAGGCTCAAATTTCAGACCGAATTTATTGGCATTGCTATAGTAGGGAAAATCCCTGATACGGCTTTCAAATTGCAGCTCTATCTTTTTTTTGCCGTCCAGCCGGGTGGCCCAGACAGCCATATCCAGCAAGCAACCAGGTGGTACCGGATGACCGTAAGTTGAACTGACTGCATTCACTGCGGTAATTTCTTCGCCCGCACCGCCTTTCTTCAGAGGCGAAGTCATACCAATGAACAATAAAATGCCAACCTGATTAACATCCTGATTCAGGTTTGTGCCCGGATAAACGCCGGCATCCGGAAAATGACCCGCAAACACAGGATTAGAACATGAAACACCTCTGACGGCATGAATCCACCCTGCTTCAAAATCATGGTCGGCAATCCAGTCAAGACTGAGCATCGGATGTGTGTGACGCAAGTATTTTTTACAATCCGTATGCGCAATGGATCCTTTACCTTGACCACTTTTTGCCAGGATTTTTTCAAAATTCAAATCTTCATTCATATCAGTTTTTAATTGGGTTTTTAAAAAGCAGAAGAACACGGTGCATTCAACGAAAGCGTTGATTTCAGATGTCCGGGAACAGGAATTGCTTTGCGGCCTTCCGGTTCGATCAAGACAAAAAACAGTTGAACTTTTGCCAGGGCAGTTTGATTCGAATCCAGGAAATCCATCATGAATTTGATTTTGACACGGCTGACTTTGACCCCGGTAAAAACAATACGCAGTTGTTCGGCAAACCGGATCGGATGAATATAGTCAGCAGACGTATTAATCATAGCCATAGAGAATTCAGTGTTTTCAAATGAAAAACCGAGTTTTCTGAGGCCAGAATACAAAGCTTCTTCAGCAATTTTGAAATAATTACTGAAGTGCATGACGCCATCCTTGTCTGTTTCGTGAACATGGATCAACCGTTCGTATACAGGCCACTGCTCGAGGCGTAACGCATGTTCAGTATCGATACCAGAAAGGCTTTTATCCACTTGAACTTCTCCGTCGTGTTGAAATGATTTGATCAAATCATCTGAGCAAATGGCTGCAAATTAATGCAACGACTGACTTTCAATCAAAGAAATGATGTCCTTTAACGTCCCGATTTTTTCTGCTGGCACATTTTCCAGTGTAGTATCAATTTTGAAGGTATCGCTGAGAAAAACTCTCAGTTCGGTTTGATCCAGGCTATCCAGCGTTAAATCTTCATCTAGCGTTATTTCATCTGCCTGTTCAAACATCAGTTCTTCGGACATAAATTGACGAATCGAGCTTTCAATTTCTTGGGTATTCATAGTGCCATCCTTAAGAATTCAAAGGGATTTATAAGCTACCTAAATCAGGTTCATCCGAAACAATCAAGGTAGCTTTAATTTTTGACAGAATTGTTTGATAACTTATGGTTTTGTATCAAATGCCGGTTCTGCCGGGAATTCAGTAACGGTACTGACTGGTGGGAATGACAAGACATTACGGACATTACCACGTACGCGGCCATCTTCTAATGGAACGAAATTCATGGTGCCCATGCCAATACCTTGACCCCAGTCATCATTGAACATGGTGCATTTGAAGTAGAAATCACCGTTAGGCAACGGAATAGCCGGTGTATCTGATTGATAGAAAATAATCAATTCGCCGTTTGGATTACCGTGTTTATCGGTTTTCAGAATATTGTAATTACCAAAGAAACCGCCTGAGCCTGCAGGTACGTGAATCTGGCCCATCATCGGATCATTCACGTAGATACCGTTAGGATCGGTAACCAGAAATTGATAACCACCGTCACGAATGATCCATCCATCGCTGGGAACCTGTTCACCGGCAAGTGCATGCACCCGGTATTGAAAGTCAGGGTTTACCATGAACTGGGTCAAACTGACACGACCGGCATACGCCGGATCGTCAACGTCCACCCCGAAATGCATGATAAAATGTTGTCTTGCGTTTTCTCTGATTTCAGCCACTTCGGCATCGGTGCGATTCATGATATTTTTCTGAAAGAAATCACCATCGCAAAACAAGCCGGTACAACCAGTCACACCTGGGCGAGTTTCACTGACACTGGGATCAAAAATACCGGCTCCGATATACAAAACAAGACTATCAAAGCCTGCCGGCGCCACCATTTCATTTTTGGCTTTATGGCCCGCGGCACTATGCTTTGCCTTACCCGGCTTGGCAACTGAAACTTGTGCACACAAACCGAGTACCAGTGCTGCTGCAGATAAAACACTAATAACTTTTGATTTGTTTCTTAACATCTAGCTCACCTCTCAATCAATAAAATGAAATACATTGTTGTTTTCGAGAAGGGTTGAAAAGATCGTTTAATCTTTTTTCCTTCTTACTTCTCAAGGGCGAGAAGCAAACAAATTATCAATGAAAATAAGCGTTTGGGACTGTGAGAATTATCACACCTCGATAAATATTTTTACGTAATAAATCTTCAAGCTGTTAACTTATGAGGAAAAATGTTAAACACCTTTTAGCAAAAAAATGGCGTCTCAACATAAGCCCGATAGTTAAGGAGTCGAAGCATCTTTTGTTCGTAACAACATGCTGTAACGAAACGAGGCAAGTAGGCAATATCCTTAAATCATCTCAGAGATATTCCGTTACCTTTCTGAACCACGAGGTATATTCAATTTTTTTAAGGATGAAAAAACAATGAGTACAATCATAACGGATCCGGCGCTTTTGACCGGCCAGGCTACTGAAGATGCACAACCCAGGAAAATTGGACAATATGTGACTACGAATCACATACACTATGACGGTCATACCGGACAGATCTACAAAATCTGGCTGCTCAATTTTCTGATGAATATCATCACATTGGGAATTTATAGTTTTTGGGGGAAAACACGTTTACGTCAATATGTCGCCGGTGCGTTTTCGCTCAATAAAGACCGGTTTGAATATACCGGTACCGGCAAAGAACTTTTTCTCGGATTTTTGAAAGCCATACCATTATTTCTTGTTCTTTATCTGCCTTATATGGTTGCTTCGTTTATGGATCCCGAGGCAATCTGGCCACTTGTACTTTTGGTTCCCTTATTTTATGTCTTTCCAATCGCTATATACTCCGCGCTGCGTTATCGCATGAACCGCACCAATTGGCGGAGCATTCGTTTCGGACTTGACGGATCAGCTATCCGGTACGCCAACCTTTATCTTTGGCGATGGTTTCTCGATATTGTTTCGCTCGGCATTTTAATCCCTTATTCTGATGTCAAAAGATACCGGTATCTTGCCGATCATGCCAGTTACGGCAATATTCTCTTTCGCTTCGAGGGACGCGGAAAAGACCTCATGTTCATTCATCTGGCAACGTATTCAGTTGCACTTGGTCTGCTGCTGATTGCTTTTTATGGCTTTCAACTGATAGCCGCATCGTTTGCGATGATGCAAGCCACAGCAGCTGAATATGGCTTACCAATTGATGAAGCGGTATTTTTTATGCTCAGTGAAACTTCATTACCAGGCGCCCTGGCTTATATCATGCTCCCGTTCATTTTGTTTCCTCTGGTTCGATTAATCTACAAAACAGCGTTAATCCATGAAATGACCAACCATTTATATGCTGGCGATATCGGATTTAGAAGTACGGTTACGACAACGGGGCTTATTAAACTTAAACTAGGCAATTTTTTCATTCTAATGTGTACTCTCGGCCTGGGAATGCCTTACATCATGCAGCGCAATTTACGCTTCTTTGCGCAGCATACGCAAGTTAGAGGTGATCTGGAAACTTCCGATATCAAACAGGTGACCAATCGAAAATCCTCTGACGCTGAGGGCTTACAAGCGGTCATGGGACTGGATTCGGGTCTCATGTGATGTCTTCAATTTCTTTCGAAGCCCGGTTCTTTGACGGCGAAACGGCCAAACCGCATCGCGCAGTCGTCGAACTCTATCGCACTGTTTTACGTATCAAAACCGATGGAGATTCGCAACCCAAAGACTGGCTGTATAAAGATATTAAAGTCCTGGAGCAGCCTGTGCCGCCATTACCGGCCAGGCTAACCTCCGTTCAAAATAGCGATATGCGTTTATATGTCGAGCCTGAAGACTGGACGACGCTCAAAACCAGGTTGCCCAAAACAGCCTTTCCCCGCGTTACCCTATCGACGAACTGGAAATCATTACTCGGTTATACCGGCTTGTCCATCGCCTTTGTCTTGGGAACCGTTTTTCTGGGGCCTAAATTATTTGAACAGGCAGGCGGCTTGATTCCGCAAGAAACAGAAATGCAAATCGGAAAAATGGCGATTGAGTCATCCATTGACGACCCGGTTTGTGTTGCTCCTCAAGGACAGGCAGCATTGGAAAAAATGGTGCATTCCCTCAAGCAAGGCATGTCACGCGATATACCATTTAACGTGCGTGTCATATCGGACGATGAAATGCTAAATGCGCTTGCCGCACCCGGTGGATACCTTGTTATTTTCAGCGGCATCCTGAAAAATGCAGATACGGCAAAAGAAGTGGCGGGCGTCCTGGCGCATGAAATGGCACATATTGAAATGAACCACCCGATGAAATCGCTGATGCGCAACCTGGGCGTCACGTTAACCTTACAAATGATGTTTGGAGACGCACGTGCCATCGGTAATGCAGCGCACTTTGCCGGCATGATGAATCAACTCCACTATAGTCGCGAAGATGAAATGGAGGCTGATGCCATAGGCCAGGCATTGCTTGAAAAAGCCAATATCGATCCTGCCGGATTATCCCTGTTTTTTGAGCGTATCAGGCAAGAAGAAACCGCTTATGGCGATCATGACGGACACTGGTCCCATTTTGAAGAATATTTTTCAACACACCCGCAAACGGAAAAACGCATCAATCAACTCAAGCTGAACGAATCAGGCTCCCAAACTTATCAAAAAGTATTGAATGATTCTGAATGGCAGGCACTTAAAGCAATCTGTTCCAAACAAACAGATTTCAAATAATTTCTTTTTTCATTATATTTCAATTAAATAACCACTACTCAGAAAATACGCTATTGAAATATCACTAAAGCTTGCAATTATAGACACAACATGTATAATAAGAATCATTCTCATTTATGTATTCAGGAATGAATATGCGACAGTGTCAAAAAATACCGTCATCCGGGATTCAATACGGCAAATCTCCGTTGGAATCCGGTCAAAGTCCCATACTGGATAGCGACACCTTGTTTGTCAATAATGAGGTGATCTTCATTATGCATCACGGAGAGCGTTATTCATTACGCCGCACACGTAACGACAAGCTGATTTTGACCAAGTAACATACTGATTTTACCCTCATGCCGCTGTTTTTTCTCTTCTCTCTTTTGTAAGCGGCATTTTCGCAAGCCAGCCTGCTCCTCCCCAGGCAAGCCAGCACTTTTTTTGATATCGATTATTGATCGATAATCAAACCGTTCTTCAACGCATGAATCAGCACCCGCCGTATATCGTTATTCAATCCTTTATCGATAACGGAAAAGCCTGAATTATCGTTGTGTAAAAATTCCAGTCCCCGTGCTTTCTCTGATGTCAGGTAATCATTAATGGCAAGCTTATAGATTCTCCCGGCCTGCACCGGCTCATTATTCACATACCAGATATTATTTTCATAATGCGTGTTGGCCGATTGCAGATAACCGCCGGAACCTCTTCTGGCAAGTCCCTGATCAAGTAACTTGATCAGCAATTCTCCCTTAATTTCAGCTAATTGAACTGTGCCGCCAAAAGGCGGGATACGAATGATATCGTAGACGGTGATTTTTCCGGGCGGCAGGGCATCATCGATGCGGATTGAACCGCTGTTGTATATCGACAGTTCCGTTTCCGGATAAGGCGTCAACATACTGCGGGCGATCAGTTCGGTCAGATTGGTCGATCCGCTGCGCACATGAGATTCAAGACCATCCAGCGTTTCCGTCGTTGTCGTCACTATCGCCTCAGGCTGAAACCCCTGCTGACGAAAAGCATCGAATGCAATAGCCATCCATCGATCAACCACTGCCTTCATCGCTCGATCTTCTTCCAGATTGTCATTAATCGGTACAAAAGCAGGTTTGATTTCGGTTTGTCCCGTTTTGGGATCGAAATACAAATCGATGACATAAACCGAGCGCACATTTGCATCGGCTTTAAGCAAAGGCACAAAATCACCACGCCAGTATTGATAATTGACATGCTCGTGCCCGCCCAGCAGTAAACCGATCTGCGGATAGGCTTGTAGCAATCTGGTATCGTCACCGATCGCCTGATGCGTAAGTGCGATGATGAAATCGGCCTGCTGACCAGCTTGCGTCAGCTGCGCAATTTGCTCGCCTGCCGCGGCAAAAGGATCACCATACCGCACATAACCAGCCTTGTTGGCATCCAAAGTCAGGCCAAAGATACCGACGTTAAATGTCTGCCCCGTCTTGTCATCGGTAAACGGAATGACCAGATTCGCTTTAACACCGCCAAAAGGCTTACCCTCTTTATCGAAAACATTGCTGGAAATCCAGGTAAACTGCGCTTCCTGCATTCTCTGCCTAAACTGGTTTTCATTCAAATCAAACTCATGATTGCCAAACGTGGCGTAGTCCAGCTTGAAGTGATTCAAAACATCGACCATTTGCCGCCCTGCCAGACGGTCTCCTTCGTATTCCGCAGTACCAACGGCCGAAGGACTGAACAAATCGCCACCGAGTGTAGTAATGGTATTGGGATTCCGAGCAAGCAACTGGTTTCGCAGTGTCGCCACACGGGCTATACCGCCCTCTTTCCCACCGCTGACCGGCGTAATCTCATAAATATCATTGAAATGCAGGATGGTCACATGAATCCTATGATCCAAATCCTGACCGGTTTGTAGCGTGGAACAGGCCGACAGTGTAACGACCAGCAACAAGGAAAGTTTGAAAAACAGTTTTTTCATGGTGACACCGTTGTCAAAAATGAGGTTTGAGAAAGAAAATGATAATAGCAAACCGCTACAGCATATCAATACAAGAGATGCCAATCAGCATTCGATCAAAACGCATCATTAAAGTACGCTACTTCACAGATATCAAACACATCACAGTTTCCTGCTGTCATACGCCCAGTTCAACAAGGCTTGCCGTTGCCGTTTACGACAATTCAGGTCGCCGCTCAGACAGTTTTTCCTGATTTGTGCGACATGTCGTTTCATTGCCTTCCAACGTTTTATCTGGCGCATATCGTCAGGACATCTTCGTCCCATATAGTAGCGGCAATACCATTGAAACCAGCCTCTGGGATCGTCGGCATAAATCCATCCTTTCTCACGCCATACAGATAGCGGTTGTGAAGCATTGATACCAAAAAAATTCAATTGTGGATCATGAATGTCATGGCATAACCGCGCATCAACAAACCAGTCTTCAGGAAATTCTTTACCGCAATCGGTCATATATTTACCCCCGAAAATCCCCATGCGCAGCATTTGTTTTGGCGTTAATTCAGGTTTGAATTCCGGGTGAAAATTTTTCCCCATTGGCTCAATCAAATCGTACTCATAATTGCGCTGCATGCGGTCATTCACGACGACTTTCTTTTTTTTCATGACAGTGTTGCAGTTTGCAAAACAATCGCTATATTCATTGTTTAATACTTTCACGTCATTTGTATCTAATTAAGACGATTGGGATGAATCTTATGCTGTTCATCAGATTTTTCCTTAAACAAATTAGGATATGGCAGTATAGCGATTTTCGTTGACAGTAATATAATTCAACACATTTTTCAAATTCAGTTATTTAACAGTCATTTCCTGGGAATCAACCCTAATTTTTGCGAATAAAAGCGAACGCTATGGATTTTCCCTATCTGGAGTTAGTTATGGAGCATCTAAACCAAGCCTGGGTCATCTTGAAATTGGGCGGCCTTATTATCATTCCGTTATCGCTGCTCGGCGTTATCGCGCTTGCCATCATGCTCGAAAAGGCATTTGTTTATTGGCGTTTTGCGCGTCTTTCAAACGATTTGTCTAATTTGATCGAGACCTATGGCTTCAAATGGGAAGACCTGGAAAAAATCTTGTCCGGTCTCGACAACCGGCATTATTACAAACGTTTCTTCGAGGTAGTCATCGCCAACCGGAATCAACCGTTCTGGTGGACCGAATCACGCGCCGCAGATGAAGCCCAGTTGATCGAAGCATCACTGGCGCGCAGGCTGTGGGCGCTGGAAACCATTGTAACCGCAGCCCCGCTGCTCGGCCTGGTGGGGACGGTGATCGGCATGATGCGTGCCTTTCAGGTGATTGGCAGCGAAGGTATCGTCAATCCGACTGCAGTAACGGGCGGTGTAGCTGAAGCACTGATTGCAACCGTTATCGGGTTGATCATCGCGCTGGTGGCCTTGTTCGGATTCAATTACTTTTCACGGCTGCAATCGCAAACCATGGACGAAATGGAACGCCTGGGCACGCGACTGATCGACCATATTCGCCTGGATCACAAGGAAGAAATCCATGAAACTGCGTAAATCCAGAACGCCACGTAAAGGACACATCCAGATTATTCCCATGATCGATGTTATGTTCTTCCTGCTGGCAACGTTTATGCTCGCGTCGCTATCCATGCAGAAATTGGACTCGCTGCAGGTCAACCTGCCCGAAGGCCAGGCCGAAAAACTTAGTGAACACAAGCCGGTGACATTGACGCTCACCAAAAACAGTGACATTTTTATCAATCAGGAAAGCGTCACGCTCGACACACTGGCTGACAAACTCAAGCCGCTACTTGGCGATGCACAGCAAAAGCTGATTGTTTCCGCTGACAACGAAGCACCGCAAGGTGTTGTCGTGCAGGCAATGCTACGTGCACGCACTGCAGGTGTTCAGCAGTTTCTGATTGCGGTCAAACACCAATAACCGATCTCCTGCTGCCGTGTCACTATCCATTACGCTAAACAGTTCCAGACCCAAAGAAATTCAACTCTGGTGGCCGCTGCCACTGGCAGTATTGCTCTGGCTGTTGATGATCTGGGCATTCGGTTATTTCCTGTCGAACCCTGAAGATGAGATCGGCATTTCAATCCCGGACGCGATTGAGGCGCAGTTTATTGAGCTTCCGGAACTCGCACAACCCCAAGAATCCCCGCCACCACCCCGAAAAGGGATCGACCAACCGTTAGACGATGTTATACAACAGGCGAAAATCGAGCCTGTGCCAAGCTTACCGCCACCGCCGCGTATTCGCCCACAGGAAACGCCCACACCGCCACCGGTCAAACAAACAGCACCCGAAACAGCAAAGACGCAAATACCCAAGGAAAAAATTGCAACTGAAACGCCACCGAAAGCTGACGAAATGCCCCCTCCGGCTGATTTGTCTGAATACATCAACCAGAGAAGAGTGCAGCAAAACCGTCCAGCCGGTATTTTTGACGGAGTTGAACACTCAAATAATAAAAATGCCAGGCCCCAACCTTCAGCAGAAGAAATCAGGCTTGCAAAAGTCAAACGCAACCTGCAAGCACCCGGTACCAGCGGCATTTTTCAAATCCGGCAAATCCGTCCCCGTTATGCGCAATTTTCATTCCGCGCATGGACAACCGACATCAGCAATCCGCGTGTTCAGTTGATCGAAGTAAAAGCCGAGCCGGGAGAAGATATCGAGCGTGTTGTCATCCGCCGCATGATTCAGCTTATCCGCGAATATCATCAGGAAGACTTCAACTGGGAATCGTACCGGTTGAACCGCGTTATCGTGCTGTCTGCCCGGCCAAGAGATCAGGAAGGGCTCGAAGATTTTCTGATGCGCGAGTTCTTTGAAGAACCATTGCCGCCTTATCTGCGCTAATCGCTATACGATTGCACGCGTATAGGTTTCGCATCGTTCCATTTCCTGCTGACAACGCGCCGAATCCCAGTTCAAAAGATTCGCCACTTTTTCGGTGATGCGTTCGAGATCGGTTTTTGTTAATGTCGTCAGTATCAGCAACGGAATACGACGGCGCAACAAATCATCCAGATGGATAACCATTTCATGCGCGGCGCAATGCATCAGGTCGGCTTCAATAAACGGTAACGACGGCACAATGCGCTGAGCCAGCGCCGGTTGCTGCTCGATAGCTTGCAGAATGCTAACAACCTTTTTACCGTGACGCCGCACCAGCCAGAAGGCGCTATCCGGATCAACTCCGGATTGAACGATCTTTTTTTGTATGTTGTCTGACCACTCGGGAAAATCGGCAATTTCCTGCGGAAACCACGGAAAAAAACGGCCTTGCGTCGCACAGGGAACCTGAATGCCGAGTTCTGCACAGACATGATCAACGATTTTCGAGGCATCCTGACGCGCTGAGGTCAGTTTGCCGCCGATGGAATAATGCACACCGGTTGCCGTTGTTTTTAACGCCCAGTCCCGGCTGACCGATGATGGCGCAGCAGCCGATTCTGCACTTGATTCAGCCGCAGATTTCATCACGCGCACCCCGGCAAATGCGCCAATAATATCCGCTTCCGTCCAGGGTTTTTGCAGGTAGCCGTTGACGGCATCGAGCAGATAGTGAATGTCCGATGAGTCAATCTCGATTGCTTCCGGTGAACCATGATACGGCGTATCGGTTGTACCCAACAGCGTCAGTCCATACCATGGAATCACAAAAAACACCCGGCCGTCAGATTGTGCGGTAAGCAGCAACGCTTCGTTCTTAACCAACGGCGGCATAATTAAATGAATCCCCCGGGTCAACAGGCATTCATTTTTCACCTGATCATCACTGCCTTGCCAGCGGCCTGTTGCAAAAACGATTTGCCGCGCCTTGATGGCGTACGATTGATTTGTTAAACAGTCAATCAATTGGGCGCCGGTTGCCTGTTGGCCGCCTTCGATCAACCCGGTCAATTTGCAGTAATTGACGCATACCGCACCGGCTTTGATTGCACCATCGACCAGCTCCAGCACCAGCCTCGCATCGTCTGTCTGCGCATCAACGTAGGTAAAACCGCATTTCAGTTTTTCAGTAATGAGAAAAGGGAAACGTTCAACAAAACGGTTACGTGGAAAAAAACGGTGTTTACTCACTGATGACTGATCTGCCGCCAGAAAATCGTACAGCATCAACCCCAGTTTCATCTTCAATCGACCCGCCCGGCTATGCGTGTATACCGGCACGCCAAAACGTAAAGGCCACACGCGATGCGGCGCGGCTTTCATCAGCATTTCCCGTTCAGCAAGCGTTTTACGAACCAAATTGAATTCGAGCTGTTCCAGATAACGCAGACCGCCGTGAACCAGTTTGCTGGAAGCCGATGACGTTGCACCACCCCAGTCTCCCTGATCAATCAGCGCCACGTTAAGTCCACGTAACGCTGCATCGTATGCCGTCCATGCGCCGTAAATGCCACCCCCACAAACCAGTAGATCGAATGTCCGGTTGGCAAGTGATGATAATTCACGGTGGTTCATCGTAACCAGTCAACGCCTCATGGATGTCATGCCATATCACGTAATTGCAACGCTTTATCCGGCAGGTCACTGATCAGAATATCCACACCAAGTTGTAACGCTTTTTGAATTTCCGCATCGCTATTGCAGGTGTACACGACAATACATTTATCGTTCTCACGTAATAACTCAACCAGCGGCTG
Organism: Nitrosomonas sp.; assembly: GCA_020446045.1. Lineage (GTDB taxonomy): Bacteria > Pseudomonadota > Gammaproteobacteria > Burkholderiales > Nitrosomonadaceae > Nitrosomonas. Next base: position 14,785 of record JAGRFM010000094.1, on the reverse strand, counting down.
ATCAATAAGTGCTATCGATAAACAATAACCGTATAAAAAAGGATGTTCGGCCAACGCCTGGTGAACATCGTGGGCGGTATGGTGATCGTCCAGGTTATAAACGAGTTGTGATTGAGCATTCAGTTGATGCGCATACACCAGACTCGGCAGATCAAACGAAGACACCATGACATTTTCATCCGGTGGCGCAGTCAGATCCAGCGCCAACTGCATTTTTTTATGATGTCGAGATACAAGCTCCCATTCCCGGTTCTTGATTTCGATCAGCAAACGGCAGCGGTGGCGGTAATCACTCAGCAGTGTATTGAGCGTCAAAATGCCTTCGCTGCAGACTTGCGGAAAATCCATGGTTTTCAACTGTTCATAGTCGAAATCGTCGATCGGTTTATCCGGCAATCCGATTTTGTCGAGATACCGGTCATGCCAGAGCACGGCCACTTCATCGCGGCTAAGTTGCACATCGGTTTCGATACCGTCGATGGCATAATGCAGTGCCCGGTCAAAAGCTTTCCGGGTATTCTCCATCAACTCCGCACTTGCACCACGATGCGCAAAAATCAGCGTTCGGCCAAATTTGGACATACTTTTTCGGTCTGAATCGGTTAATGACTTCGACATGGATCGGTTTTATCCATTAACGCGCGGCAGCTGATTGCAATAGTTCGGTAATGGCTGCATTCCTGGTAATCTCCAACGCTGTTTTTCCACTATCACTTTTGATGGATAGATCGGCGCCCTGTTCGAGTAATAATTTCACCGCTTCCTCGTGTTCGTGCAAAGCCGCCCACATCAGCGGCGTGACCCCGTCGTCATTTTGCAAATTGACTTTTGCGCCTTTCTCCAGCAAAACCTGAATGACCGGCACATGGCCGTTTTGCGCCGCCAATATCAGCGGCGTAAATCCCGTTCTGGCTTTATGATCAATTTTTGCGCCATGCTCGAGCAAAATGCGGACGACTTCTGTTTGCCCCATCAGAGCAGCCAGTGTCAATGCCGTTGCATCGTTCTTGTCGGCCTGTTCCAGGTTAATCCCCTTTTCAAGCAAAGCGTTGACGATCTCGATATAACCGTTTTGTGCGGCAACATGCAACGGCGTGGTGTTATTAATCGCAATCAAATTAACCGGCGCCCTTTTAGCCAGCAGAGTGTTCACAATTGCAACATGATTATTGCGCACCGCCATATACAATGCAGTCGTGCCGTCAATTACCTGCATATCGATTTTGGCATTGCTTGTCAATAAACGGTCAACAATCGCATCACGTCCTGCCATTGCGGCCAGTATCAACGCCGTAACTTTTTGTTCTGTCTGTAAATTGACATTGGCCTTTCTGTCCAGTAACGCATCGACGATAGCTTCATTACCATTTTGTGCAGCAAGCATCAACGCTGAAATGCCGTCGGTTGTTTGCAGATCGGTATTTGCGCCTTTCGCCAGCAAGCTTTCCACAACCGTATCATGGTCGTTCTTCGCGGCTAAAATTAAAGCCGTTGCACCACCTGCATTTTGTAAATCCAATTGAGCGTTATTATCCAGCAGCAAAGTCACAACAGCGTTATGTCCATACTGAGCAGCGACAATCAGCGGTGTAAAACCTTTTTCATTTTGCAGATTGGGGTCAACACCCTTCTCAAGCAATGCTTTGACCGTTTCAGCTTTCCCGTTAATTGCTGATTTGAGTAACTCTGTTTGATCATCGTTTCCACCGACTGCAGTAACGCCCATCGCATTTCGCTCGTACGCGAAACTGACGGTTGTTTGAAAGCTGACAACAATTGCGATAGATAAAATTATGCTAATTTTTAAATAATGTTCTAATTTCTCAATATAATTCATTCAATACACCTGTTCTGGCATTTTTGTTATTCACTCAACGAAGAAATGCTTGCGCGTCCAACTTCAAATGCAGTATTTTAACCTATAACGCAACCGGCACGTTCCGGTATATCAAAATATCGCGATAAGCATCTATTTTTACTTCAACAAATCGACGAATGATTGACTGCATCACTCCCGACTGGCCTGCTCCCGCCCATGTCAAAGCTTTATTTACGACACGAACTGGCGGGGTAAGCGATAATTCACGAGGCACTTACAAATCATTCAATCTCGGCATGCATGTCAACGACAATCCCGATCATGTCGCCGCGAACCGGGCTTTGTTACGCCAACATTTGCCCAACGATCCCAAATGGCTGCGACAGGTTCATGGCGCCAATTGTATCTTGGCGGAACAGTCGGATGACCAGCCATGCGCCGATGCGATATTAACACGCCGAATAAACACCGTTTGTACGGTTATGGTTGCCGATTGTTTACCGGTATATTTGTGTGACAACGCGGGTACGGTTGTCAGTATTGTCCACGCAGGATGGCGCGGCCTTGCCGGCGGCGTTATCGAACAATCTGTTGCCGCCATGCAAACCAAACCGGACAAACTCATGGCATGGCTTGGACCGGCAATCGGCCCGGAACATTTTGAAGTCGGCAATGAAGTCAGAGACGTATTTGTTGATCACGATCCTAATGCCGATCGAACTTTCCGGCCAGCCGAAAAAACCGCAACCAGGCATTCCGAACAAAAATGGTATGCCGATATTTTTCAACTTGCCCGCATGCGTCTGATGAACCTGGGAGTCAGTCGAATTTATGGCGGGGGAATCTGTACCTATAGCGATCCTGTCCGTTTTTTTTCGTACCGAAGAGACGGTGAAACCGGGCGCATGGCAGCGCTGATCTGGATGGAAAAAAGTGAATGATTGTCAATTCCGCTAGGTCAACAAAGCACAACAGCGTATAATCCCGCCTTTCCGTTTGAATTGTCTATGTCAACACTTTCCTGGATTATACTTGCCAGTTTTACTGGCGGTGTATTGAGCTTGCTGTTAGCTGCCATGCTAACACTCAAGACACGCCCGTCTTGGGTTTCAAAACTGGTCTCGTTTGCCATCGGCGCATTACTGGGCGCCGCCTTTCTGAATACCTTGCCGGAAGCTTTCGAGCTTTCTGAAAACCCAAACCAAGTTACTGTTCTGGTACTCGTCGGCATTTTATTGTTTTTCATTCTCGAAAAACTCGTGCTCTGGCGGCACTGCCACATAGAAGATTGCGAAGTGCATGATCCGTCAGCCGCCATAACTGCTGCAGACGGTCACCCCCATCATCAAACGCATGAGCACGATCATGGACGCAGCGGCATGATGATCATGGTCGGCGACACGTTTCACAATTTTGTTGACGGCATACTCATCGCTGCCGCCTTTATGGTCGATATCCAATTAGGCATTATTACCTCGATTGCCATCATCGCCCATGAAATACCCCAAGAGGCGGGAGATTTCATCATACTGCTGAATTCCGGCTACACACGCAGCAGCGCTTTTATGATGAATCTGTTGTCGAGTTTTGCAACGCTTGTTGGCGGCGTACTGGCCTATTTCATGCTCAATACGCTGGATTTTCTCATTCTGCCGTTACTGAGTCTTGCTTCAGCCAGCATGATTTATGTTGCTTTGTCCGATCTGATTCCGGGTTTGCATAAACGCCCCGAAATTGGCGCAACGGTTCAACAAGTCAGTCTGATCCTGTTGGGTATTGGCATGATCTGGTTCGTGGGCCTGTTTGCACATGGACATTGACAGTAAGTAATCATTCATTAATTGTTAACACTACCTAACGCGCCGCCCTGGCAAACAAGATGTAAATCGATAACACGGCAAATCCAACAAAAGCGATAAAAGACCAGTCCGGTATCGTCAGCGACAAGAATTCCCAGTCGACATCGGTACAGTCTCCATTGGCTTCAAACATTCCCGGCCACCATTGTGCAAAAGGCAGCGAATTAAGAAAGGCTTCTTCCGGACTAATGCCGCATTCAAACGACTCGGGGAACCGTATCAGCCAGGACTGCCTGAATGCGATGACAGCACCCGTCAAAGCAAAAAACGTCATAAAAAAACCATAAATCCTGCGACCGAGCGCCTGTGGATTCCGTATAAACGCCAGCATAGCCGTCAATCCAAGCATCCAATACGCCAGCCGCTGCGCTACACAGAGCGGGCAAGGCAGCAGGTTATCGACATGCTGCAAGTACTGTGCGTAGCCAAGCAGCACAGCACACCCCAACAGTACAACAAGAAAAATTATCCGCATGTTCTTTGAATTCAGCCCTTAATCTATTCGTTCTTTGGATGATTTTACACCAATCCACATTCACCATTTTCAAATGGTAACGCATGAAAAACAAAATAGCCGGGTTTTTTCTTGTTTTTCTCAGCATCAAATCATTCACGTAGGATTACACTGATAACCAATAAGCAAATTATTTAATCTCCTTCTGAAAAATTTACGCTTATTTTTTCTCCTTATGATAGTGTTTAAAAGCATCCCGCTTCGGGATGCTTTTTTTTATTCTGTTCCGCTTTCGACAAGTTTCTTTCCCGAAATCTTTAAAACACACGTTATTTTTGCTATAAAACAGATTGTTGCAATGTATTGCTTTTTAAAGCGCAAACTTATTTCACCATCGAACCGAAACAAAAGGACTGATGATGCACAAAACACAATACTTCGAGAGCAGGCATTTAAAACATTTTATTGCCGCAACGGGCCTTTTCTTACTCTTTTCCGGATCAGTCTATGCAATGAGTACTGCTGAATGTACAGACCAGGCTGCACCAGCCGTATTTATCGAAGAAAACGGAGTGCTCTGTTTACAAAAAATAACCCTTGCAGAACAACCCGACAGCGTTTTTTACAAAGCATCACTGCAATGGCAAGGACCGAATAAACCGAATGAGTTTACGTTGCTTAACGTAGAAAACGATCTGAGCGCCGAAATAGATAGTCCGGTTTTTTCAACCGAAACCGGCACATTGCTCATCTCAAAAGTCGACATTCCCAAAATTTTCGGCACCGAACGTTATGTTGCCAGCCTGGTGCTGGCGGATCAGGACGATCTTGCCCTGTTCAAGCTGTCGAACATAGCAATCTACATCAATCCTGATTATGAACCCAATATAACCTGGAAACCCTATGGAATGCTTGCAAAAGAAGAGAAGCGAGCGGTCAACGTGCTGGGCCGATCAATACCCTACGCCAAGCTGGCCGACGCGGTATACGATTTTGACAACGCCATCGTGGATCAGTGGGTGCTGATTGAGACAAAAGACAAAAATTCCGGGATGCAGGCTGCTGTCTACTATGATCAGGAAAGTGACGAACTGGTTCTGGCATTCCGCGGAACGGAAACCTGTGATTTTCCTTGTTCGTTCAGTGAAACAGCCGAATTTTTATTGGATGCGGCAGCGGATAGTCTGCTCACGTTCGGTTTTGTCGATACGCAATTTGAAGATGCGATGGATTATGCACAGGATGTTGTTAGCCGCGCACAAGGACGAAAAATCACCGTCACCGGCCATTCACTGGGTGGCGGATTGGGGCAGGCAGTCGGAACGGCTTTAGGGCTGGAAACATTTGCGTTCAATTCTGCACCGGTGCCGGACGATTTTTTCGATGATTACCCGCCGGCATTACCCGCAGAAACACTCAGTGAAATCATTCATGTCATTGCCGATATCCATGATCCCGTTTCCAATACCGACGAAACAGGGAAATTCTATGTCAATGCCGATCACGCATCCCAATTGCTACAGTTTGATTTTGATTTAAAAGAAGTGCTTCCCGAGGAACTCAGAGAACTAAATGAACTGAGATTCGACCGTCATAGCATGACAAGACTGCTCGAGAATGCCACTGAACTGCTATCCATTTATCAGAATGGCTGGTAAATCAAAACACCTTAAAAAGTCAGCCACTTGACGCCAGACCAACTCATCATTGCCGGAATTTTACTGGCGACTGTGCTGGCCTTTTTATGGGGACGGTGGCGTCATGACCTTGTCGCGATTTGTGCATTGTTGGCTTGTATTATTACCGGCCTTGTCAATCATGTTGACGCTTTCAGCGGTTTTAGTCATCCGGCGGTTATCACGGTAGCCTGTATTCTTATCCTCAGCGCCGGATTGCTACATTCTGGCGCGGTGGATTGGTTAACGCGCTGGGTATTACCGTCAACATCAAGCCCCATTCTATCGATAATTGCATTGACTGGCACGGCCGCCCTGCTGTCTGGATTTATGAACAATGTCGGTGCTTTGGCGCTGTTGATTCCGGTGGCATTGCAGATTGCGTCACGGCTGGAAATGCCGCCCGGACAAATCCTGATGCCGCTGGCGTTTGCGTCAATATTAGGCGGCATGACAACACTGATCGGTACGCCACCAAATCTTATCGTATCGGGAATACGCGCCGAGACGACCGAATCAGGTTATTTCTCCATGTTTGATTTTACCCCGGTTGGATTAACGGTTGCGTCCATCGGTGTCTTATTCATTGCACTGCTTGGATGGCGTATAGTTCCTGCACGCAAACAAACCAGCAAGGATACCTTTGACCTCAGTGCCTATTTGACTGAAGTCCGGGTTACTTCAGGTAGTAAAGCTGAAGGTATGCGGCTGTATGAAATCGAAGCGTCCCTCGATGCGGTTGATGCGCAAGTTATCGGATTGGTGCGCAACAATGTCCGTATCACACCTGCCGGAATGTACCGTAAGATTTTTGCCGATGATATTCTGATTATTGAAGCGGAAGCCGAGGCGCTGGCCAAAGCTTTATCCGACCTCGGCCTGGAACTGGAAGAAGCCAAAAAAACAGATGCCGGCAGTGAAAATGAGAACACGAATGATAAAAAGAACGTAAGAAAGGAAAAAAACGAACATGAACAAGACGAACAAAGCGCCACCCTACCAGATTCTGATGCTGTTCAAGAACAACTGCCCGTAACCAGTGAAGTCATTCTCTCGGAATATGTTGTACTGCCCGCATCCCCATTAATCAATCGTTCGGCTAAAACACTTGAATTGCGGACGCGTTATGGTATTAATCTGCTCGCATTGTCACGCAAGGGCCGCCGTACAACAGCACGATTGAGAACGATCCGTTTTAAAGCCGGCGATGTACTCATGCTGCAAGGATCTCCAGAAATAATTGCTGAATTTGCCGACGATATGGGATGTGTGCCATTGGCGGAAAGAACTTTGCGTATTCCGGATAAACGCAAGGCACTGATCGCCGGTCTGATCATGGCAACGGCAATCGGCTTCATCGTAGCCGGATTGCTGCCGCCGGCCGTGGCGTTCCTGTGCGGGGTACTGGCAATGACCGTATTGCAGATTGTTCCGCTGCGTTTGTTGTATCAGGTTGTGGACTGGCCCGTCATCGTTTTGCTGGCCGCGCTGATCCCGGTGGCCGGCGCAATGCACAGCACCGGAACCGCTGACCTGATTGCACGCGCTTTATTGGACAATCTCGCTCAGGGCCATGCCATTATCGCTTTGGCATTGATCCTGGTAGTAACGATGACACTGTCGGATTTAATGAATAATGCAGCAACAGCAGCCGTCATGTGCCCGATTGCATTAGGCACTGCCAGCCAGTTAAATGCAAACCCCGATACATTTCTGATGGCCGTTGCCATCGGTGCATCATGCGCCTTTTTGACACCAATCGGTCATCAAAATAACACCCTGATACTCGGGCCCGGCGGCTTTCGTTTCAATGATTACTGGCGATTGGGTCTACCGCTGGAAATTCTGGTAATTTCTATCAGTTTGCCGATGCTGATATGGATTTGGCCATTATAATAGCGTCAATATTGAGTGGAATTTCTGCGAACGAACAATATTATAAATTGCAGAGAGAATTAAGGAATTTCAATGTCTTCAATCACGAGAATGAGTATTTTCTGGGTGTTGTCGGTCGGCTGGCTGGTCTTCGCCTACCATATCGGCGGGATGATTCCGAACCAGCAGCTATGGTTCGCCTTACTGGTAACATTTCTGTTCGCCATACCGTTATATATGGCCGCAACTTACGCAGTAACCGTGCAGCGTATTCATCGCGCCAATCAGTTTCGTAGCCTGGGTATTCTATATTGGCTCCTGAATAAAAGAATCCTCCCGTATATCGGCTGGGCGTTATGGTCTGTTACCTTTGCTTTTCTATTACTGTTTTATCTGGGCGTTACACAAAAACTGGAATGGATTGTTTTTTTGCTGACGGTGCCGGTATTTACCTGCTTTCATGTCATCCTCAAACCCGTTGCGGCACGCGAATTCAAGCCCTATATTGCGTTACATAAATCGTTGACCTGGACGCGCTGGGCAACAACTCTTTCGATGGCGGCATTCTATGTCTTGTATGTCAAGCTCGCGAGCGACTATCAGGCTTATGAAACGCTTGACGAGGCCATTCAGGCACGCAGCTTTGGTGTTGAAGGCGCCAGCGGCAGCATTCTGATACTGGAAATCACCCGTTTGCTGGGTTTTGTTGAGGGATTAAAAGCGTATGCATTAGGCGGCCTTCATTCATTCAGCGACATCCTCTTTTTAATCTGTATTTTTTTAGGCAGCGCGCTGCTGTTTTATAATATTGCACTTTCCGTTTCGAGTTTCATGATACCGCTGTCAGAGTACCGGCGGGTATTTGCGCCGCTGCAGGACACCAATCAACCGGCACGCGTACCGTTACGGTCAATCGCACTGAGTTCAGCATTATTCACGTTTTTTGCGCTGTTTATTTATGTCCCTTCCACGCTTTACATGGACGCCTGGTTACGCGGTAAACCACAGGTTGTCGAACAAATCAAAGAAACACAGGCTAAAGTTGCCACAAAAATAGAAATACTGGAAAAAATCGGCGACGATTACTACCAGCCCGGCACAATAGAACAAACCCGGCAAGCCTATCTAGCAGTCGTTCACGAACTGGAAGCGTCGATTGAAGACCTCAGAAAAAGCACCGATCAGGGCTTTATGATGATGGCGCACAATGTCGATGATTATCTGGATTGGTATTACAGTCTGCCCGGTGAATATGAACGTATTGTAGCGCTGGCAACCGGCAAGCTGGAAAACTGGATGATCGAGAAACTCGAGTCCTACCTGATCAAAGGCAATGCCTTCGGACCGGTACAGCAATCCATTGAAGATGCGCTGCGTAAAAATGAAGATTTGCGCACCGAGTATCTGGAAAAAATAAATCTGATACTGGCCGAGAATCAAGTCGAACCTACCACGCATCAACCGCAGGTCATACAATATTCACCACTGGATGCCATCAAAGAACCGCCCAGCAACAGTGTCATTATCAATCTGGAAAACCGCTTGCTGATATCCGGCGGCATCGGCGCGGCGGGTGCGATTACTGGCGCCATCGCCGGAAAAATTACCGGCAAAGTCATTGCTAAAGGCGCAATTAGCCTGGGCGCCAAAGCGCTTGTTAAGGTGGCTGCAGGTAAAGCTGCCAGTGTTGTCGGCGGTGCAGCGGCCGGAGCAGCCAGCGGTGCTGCGATCGGCTCCATCTTCCCCGGTATTGGAACCGCTATCGGCGCTACCCTTGGCGGGATCATCGGCGGCCTGTCGGTGGGACTGGGTGTTGAGCATTTGCTGTTAAAACTGGAAGAACATTATTCCCGCGATGAGTTTAAACAACAGATTCTTGAAGCCATTGACGAAGCACGACTGGAGTTTGAAGAATCGCTTGAATTGAACAACCATTAATCAGATTCAAATCCGATCGTTCGGTGAAACCAAAGACATTAACGAAACTTCTGCCCTGCCAGCGGATTAACAGCGCGCCTGATAACCGCCAGTTTTCCAGCATTTCATTTCAGGCGCTCAGTCTACCTGATCGTGTCACGTTCAGGCTGAAAACATTGATAAACTACAAAAGTCCGCCTTCCTTCATAAATTTCCGAAATGGGAACAATGGTATCACCGCCCAATACACTGGCTTCATTTCGGGCAAGATTGGCCAGTTCAGCGGCAACTTTTTCCTTATCGCGTTCAAAGATGAATTTACTGACGACTTTGGCATTTACTTTGCCCAGCCGTTTACAGGACTTAACTTCCTGGATTGACTGGATTATACGCACAGTTTCACCTTGTGGCGTAACCTTCACCCAAGTTGCACAGGCCGTTAACAGCACAAAACAACATAAAACAATTATCTTATTCATCACCTAGAATTTTTGATATCGTAAATGCCCCCCGCAAATCACCGGACTTGTAACCTTTTGCAGCATCATGGGGATATTTTTCCGCCAAAGCAGCTTGTACCGGTTCGGCGATTGCTTCACCATGACATGCCATACAAACTGTATCAACCGCGATCGCTTTCATAAACCGGTAACGCTTCTCACCATTGTCAACTTCAACCGTACTGTTTTGCAAACCGGCCGCTGGCGCCCCGGAAGCCAGTTTCTGTTCAAACGTCAGCAGCGTTTCATGTTCCCAGGCATCCGGTTGATTGGCCAAGTTGCGCAACTTCAGACTGGTACGTCCGACAGTCCAACCATCTTTAGACAGTTCCGCAGCAATCTCGGGAGCGCTGACATTACATACCGCAATCGCATTGGCGGGCCCGCCTTCTTTAATAGCTGCCTGCAACCGCGCTTTCAATTGCAGTCCCAATTGAGCGGAAAGCTGTTTAGCCTGCACTTCAAGCTGTGCCATATTATCATTCTCAGCAGCCAGATAAGTTGAACATTGTAATAACATGATGGCAAGAAAAAAATAACGCATGTATCCTCCGGAAATCAATAATTATCTACCTTTCAGGTAGTTTAGCACTTTGGAAAAGAATGAAGGCTTATTAATCGTTATTCCTTCTTCTTCAGCCCATTTGGCAATGGCACGCTCTGCACGCTTGCCAGAAATACGGTTCGGAATATGTTTCGAGAAATGACCTGCCGTCTCACCTTGAGGATATATATTGGTCAAATGAGGGTCATGCTGTGTTAATGGCGCAGGGATAGCATTGCCATTTTTTTTTGCGGTAATCACAAATCCCCCACCTTGATGTGCCTGAAAAATGCCAAACTCTGGTATATCTTCATTCCATATTTTGACATCTTTAAATCCTGCATCGATGAGGATTTTTAATAAATCCGATTCGCAAAAAATACGCATTTCGAGCGTTGATCCTTCTCCCCCATGCCATGTTAAATTATCGTAGACTTCGAAACTCAGGTCTCTGAGACGATTCACCAAAAGCTTGCCTTTTTCATCCGAAACGATTTTGTATTGATATAACGTTGGATAATGCTCAATGGTTTTGGGCAGGCTGGTATAGGGAACTGTCAGCAGCAACACGCCATCCGGTTTTAACAAATGCCAACTGTTAATAAAGGCAATATGCCGGGGAGGCGGAACGTGCTCATAGACATCAGAGGAAACAAGCAGGTCATAATAGTTGTTGGCACTATTATCTATATTGCAAATGTCCAGAAAAGGCTCGGTATGATAAAAGAAATTGGTGTAATCAAATAATTCAGCCAGTTTAACTGCATAATGCTTTGCATCGCTAAGCCCCATGGCTTTGAAATCTTTATTGGCAATGAAATCCGTTAACGCCAACGGCTTGCCGTAAAGATGATCGGAAAGTGCATACATCAGTGCGCGGAAACGTACATTTGATCCACAATGACTGCAAGCACCACCTTCACGGTAAAAATCCTGTGATACGGAAGAAATGCTTCCGCAAAGATTACAGGTGAACTGTTCATAGCCTGGCTGATGCATAAAATTGAACTCACTGAGTTAAGCCGATAGAAAGTGTAACATAATCAATTAAGTTAATTAGCGCTAATATTACTGTGGCGAATACAACAACTGCACTGGTAAAAATGAACGCAAAAGAGTATGATACCCGCTGTTTTACACACATAAAGACAGCACAGGAGGTGTGGCCGAGTGGTTTAAGGCAGCAGTCTTGAAAACTGCCGTAGGGGTGACTCTACCGTGAGTTCGAATCTCACCGCCTCCGCCAGCCGATGCCATTGCGGATAAGCGCCGCTTGACATCCCTATTACATCTTTATTACATCCCCATCAAGTTACCATTAAGCCCCTAAGCTTCTCCCGGCAATCGTTGCATTCTCGTTAATGTGCCGAATCAGGCCGATAACGGTTTTACTCATGTCCTCACCAAAAACACCAATCAAGCCTTGGTCGTGGAAATGCGTGAATGGCGCGTCAAACATGACTTTGGGTTCCATGACGCCATTTTTGACCAGGTACTCGACAATCTCATTCAGAAAAGTCATTTGATCAGGATGCAAAGGCGCTTTGTCCAGAAATTCGGCAAACGCCGCTTTGGCCGCATTCCGGTCAAGGCCAACGACGGATCGGACCAGTACGCCGAGCGGTTGATCGCCATAGAGTTTTTGATATTTTTCTCGGGGTATGGGGCCATCTTCGGCAAACAGGATCGTCTCCAGCGCAATAATATCCGTTTTTGAAATCGGCTCATTGTTTTTCAGGCGCTTGATGGTGACATGATCCTGGTGGCCCTGGACAAAGCGTTGCACCCGCTTACGATAATCTTTAAGCTGGGCATCCGGTTTCACAATGGTGTGTTCGGTGCCTTCGCCGGTTATTTCATCGCCAAAGTCGGTATAAACATCTTTCAGCCCTTCTTCCGGGTCGACAAAATGCACCAGGTTCCTGAGTTTCACCCGCACGGCTTCCAGCATGGGCAACGAGACATCCATCCACCATCGATCGGTCTGTAATTCCTGGATCAGCGTTATTTGCGCGTTAACCATGGGGATGGTCGACTTGTTTTCCAATCCTTTGGCAATCTCGCGCACTTTTAACTGATAATTTTGCTGCGCCGGGTTATTGGCTAAAATGGCCTGCTGTAAATTCAGGATGAGCAAATCAAACCTTCTGGCAAACTCATCATCCTCGTCCTGGGTCGGCAGGCCGCTCAACTTTTTGGCAATGTCCGCCACAGCCTGGTCATCCAGTTTCTGCCAGTTGTCACGAACAGCATAGGTCTCCACATCTTCGCGGCATTTGCGGACAATAAAATTGTCCAGATCCATCGAGGCTACGGTTTGGTACAACTGGTCTTTCAGTTGCTCACCGTAGCCGTTAACCACTTGATCGTCAGGTTTCCCGTTTTGCAGGGAAACCGCCAATTCCAGTCGGCGTTTGAAAATCTTCTGTTTGACCGATTCCTGCACACCCGATTCAAAACCCGCAGGATGCGCATCAAAGAATTCCAGGTTCTGGCAATAATCAAACACAATAAACTCTGTCTTGTGCTGACCAGGGCCAAACAAATCCTCACACAAGCGCGTGCCGCGCCCGATCATCTGCCAGAACTTGGTTTTGGAGCGCACCAGCTTAAAGAAAACCAGGTTAACCACTTCCGGTACGTCAATTCCTGTATCCAGCATATCGACAGAAACCGCAATCTGCGGGTATTTGTCCTTGATGCTGAATTCATCAATCAGGCTTTGTGCATAATTCACCGAGAAATCAATTTTTTGGCAAAACTTGCCTGCCAGTTGCGGATAGTTTTTATCAAACTGCTCGACGATAAAATCGGCATGCCGAGTGTTCTTGGCAAAGATAATCGTCTTGCCGAGCTTGTCGCCGCCTTCCACCTTGACGCCGTGTTCCATCAGGTGTATCAACACCTTGTTCACCGTGTCTGTATTAAACAGCCACTGGTTCAAGGCCGACGAACTGATTTCTTCTTTTAGCGCCCCCGTCTCCGAGTCATAGAATTGCTCCTGCAATTCATATTCCTCTTGTTCCTCCGGTGACAGTTCATGGTATTTAATCCCTTCACGCTGAAACTTCAGTGGCACGGATATCGCACGCGGCGGCACCAGAAATTCATCCGCCACGGCCTGATCCAGTTCATACGCATACGTCGGCTGATGATCGTCGAGTTCAAACAAATGGTAAGTATTGCGATCAACCTCGCCGCGTGGAGTGGCCGTCAAGCCCAGCAACAACGCATCGAAATAATCAAAAATCGCGCCATACTTCTGATAAACCGAACGGTGCGCTTCATCGATGATGATCAGGTCAAAATGCGCCACACTGAAAATCTCATGCGTTTCTTTGCGCGTCCCGTCGATGCAGTTCAACATCGTAGGATAAGTCGAAAAAAGCACCCGCGCGTCTTCCTGCTTTTTATCCAGCAAACTGGCGACCGACACATGCGGCAAGTGCCTGTTAAATTCCCGCTTGGCCTGCCTGACCAGCGCCCGTCTATCGGCCAGAAACAAAATGCGCCGCACCCAGTTGGCGCGCATCAGCATGTCCACCAGCGCAATCGACAAACGTGTTTTTCCGGTGCCGGTCGCCATCACTATCAAACTCTTGCGCTTACGATACTTGCCGAATTGTTCCATCACCCGTGCGGCGGCTTCCTGTTGATAATAGCGCCCGGTGATTTCCTTTTTGGGCTGCATCACCGTTAAATCCTGCCGGCTGGCGCGCTGGTTGACGCGCCATTGCAATTCATCGCGGGTGGCGAAGCCTTGCACTTCCCTGGGCGGGCAAAACAAATCATCCCACAGCCAGGTTTTGTAGCCATTGGAATAATAAATCAACGGACGCTGCCCATGATGCTGTTCCAGGCAGTCGGCATACAGCTCGGCCTGGTGTTTTCCCGCTCTCGGGTCTTTGCGGGTTTTCTTGGCTTCCACCAGAGCCAGCGGCTTGCCGTCGGCGCCCCACAACACATAATCCACATAGCCTGTGCCGGTGCGCTCGCCATTGGCCGTCGGCATGCAGTTGGCAACTTCATATTCCTCGGAATCCTCGACCTTGGGGTCCCACCCGGCTTCACGCAGCATCACATCGATAATCAGCTCGCGGGTTTGCGCCTCGGTGTATTCCTGGCTGCCAATGGTTTTCTG
>JAGRFM010000016.1 GCA_020446045.1 Nitrosomonas sp. | reverse complement strand
CACTTCTACAACACCATCGCACAGTGGCCGGCAAAGCCGCCAGCCCGGGAAAACGGGTTCCAATACAGCATCAACCGGTAGAACACGGTCTGCAATGCGTAACATTCCACCTTTTGCCGCAAGAGAAATCCGCGTATTGGTAATCTCAGTTAAAAACGTCCGCCATTCGCAATGCCGGGTGGTGCCCTCAATACATCTGTGTATGCGAATCAGCTCCAGCCAGGATCGGCGCGGCAATATGATTGCTTCTCCCGTTTCAACAGCCTGGGCTATCTGATGCCTGTGAAACGGAACACGCTTTGTGTCCTCCCTCGGTTCTTCATCCCTGCTGCCAATGACTATCTTGGTTGCGGCATTGAATGCCTTCTCGCTCAAACTGAAGACGCCTTTTTCATTTGCGGCGACCTGTTCTATCGATTTACCATTTGCATCGACCGCATCGGCTATCAATTCAGGCAACGTGTCATCCGGCTTTACATCATGCAAAACAACATTAAAATTGACACGTCCAGACTCTCTTGCTGCTCTTTCTGCTCTTGATGTTGGCTTTTTACTCATTGGATCACTCTCCTTTCGTTAGGTAAAAAATCTACGGGATAAAAAAACCTGTCCTGCTCAAGATACGCTTCAGTTCGAATTCACTGCTGAGTTGAAGTATTTATTTCTCTGGTTAAGCCTTATTTTCAAACTATTCTTCAAACAACCGTACAACTGCTTTTCGTGTGTTTTTTAATTGTGATTAACAAAATTCAAATGGAAAACGATACGTTCGCACCGTTTGTTTTATTTCATATACAAAATTCGCTTTGATTAATTTTTCAAGTTATCAATTCAAAGGCTATCAAAATATTTCAAATAAAAGAATACGTATAACTACGTATATGGATAGCGTGCTTAGCGCAAACGAAGTGCTGCTGTTACTTTCTTTGTTGCTGCGTTTGGTTACTGGGTGGGATGTTTATTGGTGTTAACGGATTTTGCTTCATATATATCCGCATGCAAATCAATCGATCATTTCAGCGTGAACGAACACGGTTGATGCAGCATTTCACCGCAAACCAGGTAATAAGCCGCGGATGTGCCCAGTTGCGTCGCTGATAAATGCCATGCTCATTGGGTTCGGATACTGCCGTTTCTCCATTCGATAAATGCCAGTATGTTCTCAAGAAACGTCTCTGACGTTCCGAAGCTTCATCGCGCTATCGAATGATCCCGAAATGTTGCTTTATGATTGTCTGACGTTGAATAATGATCAATATGACCATACTTAAAGAGAACTATCCAATATTCAACAAATACAGGTTTATAATGAAGTATTTCTCAATCCATCAGCGTTTTTATAAATGTTTTCTTTTCTTTTTTCATTCCGGTTGTTTGATCTTCCTGTTTTCGTTTCAGGTTGCGGCCAGTGATCCCTATGCACAAAAAAGAGCAGCGATGATCAAGGAAATCGAAGCGGATGTACGGTATGGCTATGGTAATCTTGAAAAAGACGATCTCGATGAGAAAGTCATTCAAGCGTTGAAAAAAGTACCGCGCCATGAATTTGTACCCCGGTATATGCAGCAGGCAGCCTACGAAAACCGCGCGTTACCCATTGGCCACGGGCAGACCATTTCGCAACCCTATATCGTTGCGATTATGACGAATCTGCTCAAACTTGGTGAGAATGATAAGGTGCTCGAGATCGGCACCGGATCGGGCTATCAGATTGCAGTACTGGCCGAACTCGTGAAAAAAGCCTACAGCAT
>JAGRFM010000093.1 GCA_020446045.1 Nitrosomonas sp. | reverse complement strand
TTTTCGAACAAAATTATCGTCGTTTTTGCACCTTGAATATGCTTTAGCATGTCCTTCGGCCCAAAAACTTGATTCTTTTGTCCGAAAAACAAACAGAACTGTACATAACACATGACGACACCCCCTAATTGACCGAGCGCACAATATCTTTTCCCAACAAACGGTTTGAAAGCCTGGACAACCTTTTGTTTTTACGGAAATCACTCAAAATCATACTATTCCCGTACAAATCAACAAATTTCCCACTGCCCTTATCTATTATTTGTTCCCTTAAATAACTTTCCTGTACAAACCCCAGCGCCAAGGTATTTTTTTGAGACGACACATTATGTCCATAAATAACCGTCGTGATTTTGTTTAATCCGACACAATTAAATGCAAAATCCAGAACCAGCAATGTTGCTTCCAGACCAATTCCACAGGCACGATCTGCCGGATCTGGCAAGCCAATCTGAAACTCCGCGCGGCGATGCTGATATTGAATATCAACCAGATTTGCAATACCAACGGGTTGATGCGTTGTTTTCCGGAAAATAATCCAGTCAACTGTTTTTAACTGGGAGGGATGCTGTTTATTGGACTGCGACAATTTTGCCCTCAGGTCCTCAATATGCTGATGACACGGAATATACCGGTTGTACAAATCCATAAAAGATTTGTTCAGGTAACATTGATGTAGATAGGCTGCATCGGCTTCCTGGTAACGGCGTAAATAAACGCGTTTCCCCTCCAACGGCATTAGCCATACCGGAGCAACCTCCCGGCAGTTTTGCTGAGCCTGGATAAAATTCGGCCGTAATGCAACTGCACGCTGAAAGTGCTTTCTTGCCTCGTCAATCTTACCCAGCTGTTTTAATCCCAGCCCAATGTTATTATGCGCCTCAGGGTAATTTTCCTGTATTGCCAGCGCATTTCGATAACAGATTAACGCTTCTTCAATTTTTTTCATTTTCTGCAAGGCATTACCCAGATTATTCATTGCTTGTGGGTATTTGGGCTGTAGATCAAGTGCTTTGCGAAAATATTCTGCTGCCTCTGCCAACCGGTTTTGCTTTAGCAAAATACTGCCTAGAATATTACAGTTCCCGGCATTTGAAGCATCTAATTCCAGCGAACGCTGACAATAGTTCAAGGCATCTTCCAGACAATCCTGCTCAAACAATGCATTGCCATAATTACTATAAAAATCTGCCCGTTTTGGGTCTGCTGCAATGGCTTTCTCAAAATATACATTTGCCTTTTCGAATCGGCGGGTTTGCCCATAAATAACCGCCAGCAGATGGCAAGCGTCTGGCTGGGAACCAGTCATGTTACAAATTTGAAGACAATGATATTCAGCTTCTTTTAACCGGCCTAATTGGAAACATTGCAATGCGGACTGTAATAAAGCAGATATTGTTACGCTATTTTCTGACACGATTAAATCTCTTTTCAAGTTGATCAGGATGCAATCTAATCAACGGACAAAAAAATAACCCAGTATGTTTTACCATCATGCTGGGTTATTTTAAGTGAAAGAAAAGAAAAGGAAAGGAAAGGTTAAATAGGTAAGAGTGGAAACATCATATGAAAAAACGGATCGACATCAGTAGTAAAAAAATTCAGTGTCGTTTCATCATTTATGCCGGCATAAGGATTACCTTCCATATCTGTAATAGCACCACTATCGATTAGAATATGATAGTCCGTGTTGGGAATCAGATCACTTGCCGGATTGATGAACACACCGCCACCATAATCGTCAAACATGACTTGACTGGAATCCTGAATATCGATGGTGTGTATATCCGTTCCATTGCTGATAATGACGTTGCCACTCCCGGCTTTTACACTTTCATCAAAATACAAGTGTATATCGCTGCCCACCCAAACGTTCGTCAAATCGTCCTCCGGATAACTGAAGAGCAACCTGGGATCAGAACTGATCGTCGAAAAGCTATAGGTATCCGGATCACTGATACCGGCAAATTCATTGCCGTCGGTATCCAGAATCACCCCTGCTGCCATCTGGATGTTGTACTGGGTATCCACAATCAAATCATCGATCGGATTAATGGTGACCTTACCGCCACTGAATGTCACCTGACTGGTATCGCTGATATCGATGATACGGGTATCGGTTCCGTTGCTGAGGACAATAGCACCCGTACCCGGCGTGACAGCTTCATCAAAATCTATCCAAATATCATCATCAATTTTGGAAACATACTCTTCCGCCAGGAAAGCACTAATCAATGGCTCAGAGGAAATGGTAGTAAAGTTGAGTATATCCGGATCGCCAACACCCACATACGGATTGCCAGCCATATCGGTTATTGCACCGCCGTCAATCAAAATATGATAGTTTTCATCAAATATCAGGTCATCGGCCGGATCAATCATCACTCCGCCATAACCGTCAAACATGACTTGCGACGTATCACGGACGTCAATCGTTCGTGTATCCGCACCATTACTGATAACAATGTTTCCGCTGCCCGGGATAATCATTTCATTAAAATAAAGAGAAATAGAATCATCCATTTTAAAAATTGATTCATCCTGCGGATAACTCCATTCAAGCACTGGATTTGACGGAATGGCTGTAAAATTCAATGTACCCGGGTTATTAATACCTTCATATGCATGACCTTCTGGATCGGCAATCACACCACTGGTCATCTGGATGTTATAGGTAGTATTCGGTATCAAGTCGTCGGCAGGATTGATGGTTACTCCGCTATAGCCGTCAAATATCACTTGGCTGGTATCGTTGACATCAATCGTTCTGGTATCCGTACCATTGCTGATAATAATCGCACCACTGCCGGCAACAACCATTTCATCAAAAGCAAGATAGATATGGCTGTCAACTTGAAATTCGGTGAACTCATCCATGGGATCGCTATATATCAGCAACGGGCTTGCCGTAATGACATTAAAATTCAACGTCTCAGCATCATGAATACCGGCATAGGCAAATCCATCATCATCCAGAATCACGCCGCTGGCCATTTGAATGTTATAAACAGTACCAGGAACCAGATCATCGATTGGATTGATAATGACGCCATCAAAATCGTCAAACGTCACCTGACTGGTATCGTTGATGTCTATCGTTCTGGTATCCGACCCGTTGCTGATGATTATTTCACCGCTCCCGGCAACCACCGGTTCGTCAAAATACAATTCAATGCTGTTGTCTGCTTTTAAAATACCTTCGTACCATAGATTACTCCAGCCCAACAGAGGATCAGAAGGAATCACCATAAAATCAAGTGCTTCAGGATCACTAATGCCCGCATAGGCGAATCCATCTTCATCCAGAATCACACCGCTGGCCACTTGAATGTTATAAACAGTATCAGGAACCAGATCATCGATTGGATTGATAATGACGCTATCAAAACCGTCAAACGTCACCTGACTGGTATCGTTGATGTCTATCGTTCTGGTATCCGTTCCGTTGCTGATGATTATTTCACCGCTCCCGGCAACTACTGATTCGTCAAAATACAATTCAATGTTGTTGTCTGCTTTTAAAACCTCTTCAGCCCCTGGATAGCTCCAGTCTAACAACGGATTAGAAGGGATTGTCATGAAATCAAGTATTTCCGGGTCATTAATACCTTCATACGCATTACCTGACATATCCAGAATGGCCCCACTGGTCATTTGAATGCTGTAGTTCGTATCAAGAATCAAATCATCTGTCGGATCGACAATAATAGCCCCGCCTTTTTTACCGCTCGTGATAGTCACCTGACTGGTATCATTAATATCAATGATTCTGGTATCGACACCATTGCTGATAATAATCGATCCGCTACCTGGAACCACCTGTTCATTGAAATCCAACACAATATTCTGATCGACCTTCAAATTGCCTTCATCCAACGGCGTACTGGAAACCAGTTCGGGCATTATGGTATCCATCACCATAAAATCCTGGCTGGCGGAGATGCTGCCGCCGTGCGCGTCGATGACGTTATAGTGCAACTCAACGGTACCGGTAAAATCGGTGTCCGGATAAAAAAACCAACCGCCCATCGTTTCCGCCAGTGATCCGTTTGTTGCTGTGAGATCAGTCACGGATAACTGATCGCCATCAGGATCGAAAAAGCCAGCGAGCAAATCTTTTTCAAAAATCATGTATTCATGATTGGCTTCAGCGTCTGCCAGTAACGCTATTGGTTCCGATAAAACAGGAGAATCGTTGACACCAGCAATTTCAACCGTTGCCGTCGCCCAGCTCAAAACACCATTTCCCATTTGTATGGCGTACGTGAACGTATCGGTGAGCGATTCATGAGCCGACAAGGGTAACAATTGGTCCCGTAATTCAGGTGTGACGGTATACGAAACCTTGCCATCTTCCGTCTTTGCGATTTGTGCACCCAGCGCACTGGATTCTGCAACGCCGGCAATATCCCGGATCGATAAATCCGACCTGCCCGAACCACCTGAACCGATACCATCATCAAGCGACCAGAGTGATTTAGCCTTGCCGCCCGAATCATTAGCCATGACGTCCAATATATAAGTCGGATCGCCATCCCCGTCCATTGCGGCCATCATATTATACTGATCGTCTTTTGCTTGCGGTGTTCGCGCAAAAGCATTGTTCGCGTCTGCACGTTTTCCATTACTGCGGAAATTTTGTGAACTATCTGCGCCGGTTCTCATACATCCACCTTTTGTAATAAATAGATCAGAATGCATTATAACCAGATCTTAATTAAAATTTTGTGCGTTTTCTCACATTCAAGATTTGCGTATGATCACTGTAAAGATAAAATGGCAGTTTCCAGAAATTGGATTGCAATGATTATCTGAATCCAAAGTACAGTTACTAACCTATATAAAGTTATGTTCAAAACAATCGAAAATTTCGTCGGTAATACGCCGCTGGTGCAACTCCAACGGATACCCCGCAACACCAGCAATATTATCCTCGCCAAGCTTGAAGGCAATAATCCGGCAGGGTCTGTAAAAGACCGCCCCGCGCTTTCGATGATCAAGCATGCGCAGCAACGTGGCTTGATCAATCCGGGAGATACACTGATCGAAGCTACCAGCGGAAACACCGGCATTGCGCTGGCTATGGCGGCGTCAATCATGGGATACCGCATGATATTGATTATGCCAGAGAATCTGAGCATAGAACGTCGTCAATCGATGGCTGCTTACGGCGCAGAAATCATCCTGACACCCAAGGAAGGCAGTATGGAACACGCCCGGGATCTGGCCGAACAAATGCGCAATGAAGGAAAAGGCATCATTCTGGATCAATTTGCCAACCCGGATAACCCGCTGGCGCATTATGAAGGCACCGCACCGGAGATCTGGCGTGATACGGGCGGGAAAATAACGCACTTTGTCAGCAGTATGGGCACCACGGGAACCATCATGGGGTGCTCCCGTTTTTTTAAAGAACAAAGTGAGCACATCAAAATTATCGGAGTACAGCCGGAAGAGGGTGCACAAATTCCAGGAATACGGAAATGGCCGGTTGAATATCTGCCTAAAATTTTTGACGCATCGCAAGTCGATGACATGATTTATGTTTCCCAAACTGATGCCGAAAATATGACACGCCGCTTGGCAAGTGAAGAGGGCATTTTTGCCGGAATTTCCTCCGGCGGTGCATTGGCAGCTACGATAAGATTGTCTGAACAAATCGAAAACGCGGTAATCGTCTTTATCGTGTGCGACCGTGGCGATCGTTATCTATCTACGGGAGTTTTCCCGGCATGACAGGGATACATTAAGCTGAAATTTTCGGCAAAAAACCATGCTCGGCCGGATTTCAATTATTTTTCTAATCCTTTTAACGCCTTGCCTGCTCGCGGCTTCGGTTTCATCGGCTTATCCACAACTGCGTTTCTCTGTTCAGGATATCAAAAACCCCGTTTTCCAAACCCGGAATATCACAGCCCAACTGAATGAAAGCAGTGAAGGCAAAAGACAATTAGCAATTACTGTCGACACAATAACGATTCACAATTACGTCTTCAGCAATATCCGCATTTTATGTCGGTCGTTTCTACTGGAATCTAAGACCATTGATTGCATGGATGGACAACTGCAAGTAAAAGAACTGTTTACTGTCCCTGTTGCATTACAATTCACGGCCACCCAATCACAGTTAAATATCCATTTAAAGCCATCAAAAGACGAACACTGGCAATTTACCTTGCAATGGGATGACGTGTTGTGGCAAGCCGGCTTGGCAATTGATGCGGGAAAAATGACTCACTTTACCGCCTGGATACCCGACAATGAAAAATTCCCCAAACTCACTGCCGGAACAGTCAATGGTTCGGTACAATTTAACGGCTACAGGAAAGGATTGAGTGCCGTTCATGCCGATTTAACGGTCGATGGACTGGCCTTTTCGGATCAGGTCGGAATGCATGCGGGAGAAGACATAACGCTGTCGTTAACGTCAAGTGCCCGGCAGGATTCAAAACACAACCATTGGAATTTACACAGTGAAATACACTGGCAAAAAGGCGCCGTCTTCTGGCAACCGCTGTTTTTTACCGGTAATGACCATTACCTCAATATTCATGGTATTGCTGATGAAAAAAATCTGCACTTGCAAAGCAGTCATTTAATCCTGGCCGACATCGGCACATTCAACTTTTCCAGTACTGTAACCTGGGTTGATTTCGCTTTGAATACGGCTGAATTGGAAGCGGATAATATCGGGCTATCCGCATTATTTGATCAAATACTAAAACCATTTTTAAGTGATACTATTCTGGCCGATCTTGAAATCAGCGGCCACAGCGATATGGCCTTACACATTCAAAACGGTAATGTCCAGGAAATCGACCTGCATTTAGATGATGTCAGTATTGTCGACAAACGAAACCGTTTCGCCTTTCATCGCATTGATGCGCATATCCCATGGCAAATGGACACGGCCACTATCGCCGATATCAGCCTGTTGAACGGACATGTTTTACACATTCCGTTCGGCTCGATGCGCGTACCGCTGGAAATTAATGATTTCAATATCTTTTTACCCCAATTGGCGGTGCCGGTTCTGGACGGAACTTTAAAACTCGAAGATTTCAGCGCTTCATTTGTTGATAGCGTATGGCATTGGGAATTTGGCGGAGAACTAACGCCGGTTTCCATGGAAGCGCTAACTGACGCATTACAAATTCAGCCTATGCACGGGATTTTATCCGGCTATATTCCTGAAGTGCGCTTTGACGGCAATAACGTTTCCGTCAACGGTGTATTGCAAATTAATATATTTGACGGCAGCGTCGTCATTCATAAACTGAAACTGATTGAACCCATGGGTCTGGCTCCCCATCTGACTGCCGATATTGCCATGCGCAATCTTGACCTGGGACTGCTGACCAAA
The DNA here is from genome assembly GCA_020446045.1 of Nitrosomonas sp. Lineage (GTDB taxonomy): Bacteria > Pseudomonadota > Gammaproteobacteria > Burkholderiales > Nitrosomonadaceae > Nitrosomonas. The sequence goes on along the minus strand of JAGRFM010000093.1, from coordinate 2,367 downwards.
ACATTTTCGTTTGGAAAAGTGGAAGGGCGTGTGGATATCGATATCGGTGACCTTGAATTAACCAACTGGAAACCGATTCATTTTGACGCCCATCTGTTCAGCAGTCCGGGAAAATACACCCGCCGCATCAGTCAGGCTGCGATCCAGAATATATCCGCATTAGGCGGCGAAGGTGCGGTAATGGCCATTCAGCGCAGTTTTCTGCGTTTTTTTGAAGAATTCAGTTATGCAGAAATTGGCTGGCGCTGTGCTTTGCGCTTTTATGTCTGTTATATGGGTGGAATCGAATCCGAACCGGATTCAGAATATACCCTCATCAAAGGAGGAGGGATACCGGCAATCAATGTGATGGGCTATAATCGGGAAGTCGGCTGGCAGGAACTGATCAGTCGCTTGCAACGAATTACCCAGGAACATGATCCTATCATTCAGTAGCGGCAGTGTGGTTGAATTGAGGAGCAGTAAGACAATGAAAAAACATACTCTACTCACGATAAGCCTATCGATGGCAGCAGGCCTGCTTTTATCGGCATGCGTGACGATTAATATCTATTTTCCTGCGGCAGCCGCCGAAAAAGCGGCGGACAAGATTATTGAAGAAGTCTGGCAATTGGAACACGAAAAAGAACAAGAAGATGAATAAAGCGTTGTTTGACAGTCGACAAACAACGCTTTATCGGCAGTCGTTGATATCACATTTTCCAATCGAGGGGGTTATGATTAATCGATTTTATAACGTGTTGCTCTTTATGGCGTTGGCATTGCTGCCATTAACGGGCCAAGGTCAGGGCCAGGCCAATCTTGAAATCAATACACCGGCAATTGCCAATATCAAACAGAGTATGCAAAACCGTCATGCGCAACTCGTCGAGCACTATAACAGTGGCGCTGTCGGGCTGACACAGGATGGCATGATCGCATTGCGTGATGCGAATGCCGTGCCCCTGGCGAAACGGCAAGCAATCAACACACTGATTTCAGGAGAAAATCAGGATAGGGCCGCATTGTACCGGGAAATAGCGCGGGCAAACAATCACCCTGAATGGGAATCCAAAATCCGATCGACTTTCGGGCAGCGCTGGATTAATTTGGCCAGACCGGGCTGGTGGTATCAAGCGGGCGGCGCCTGGAAGCAAAAATAACACCAACTATTCACGAACGTCTATATCGCATCAATTTAATCTACAGATTGACAATTAATGTTTCGTTATGTAAGTTCTGCAGTTCAGCACTAATAAGCATACTACTATGAAGGTTTTTCATGATAGTATGCTTGAACTAAAGATATGGTTTTAAGTCACAATAACTTGTAGAATAATTCAGTTTCCAATTTAGAAATAGGAGGTTGTTTCATAATGGATCAAGACAACTCAAAAACAAACCAAAAATCGCGTGCGCAAGCACAGTCTGAAAGCGAAGTAACAAACGCTCAAGTCATTGAGATCAATGACACACAATCAGCAACAATCAATCCTGCACGTTCACGTGCAAGAGGTATTGAAATCAATCAGGTATTGCGTAATACCTATATGCTGTTGTCGATGACATTGCTATTCAGCGGCTTAACCGCTGCGATTTCAATGGCTATGAATATGCCACCGATGACCTATCTGATATCCGTGATCGGGGGTATGGTAATCGCTATGTTCGTATTGCCGCGCTTTGCCAATTCAACAGCCGGCATTGGCATTGTATTCCTGGTAACCGGTATGCTGGGCTTTGGCCTGGGCCCAATACTAAGCATGTATGCTTCACTGCCAAACGGCGGCAATATCATCATGCTGGCGCTGGGAGGCACGGGCGTTATCTTTATGGGCCTGTCAGCTTATGTTCTGGCAACCCGCAAGGACTTCAGCTTCCTCGGCGGCTTCCTGATGGTGGGCTTTTTGCTGGTACTGGTTGCTGCAGTAGCCAATATCTTCATGCAAATGCCAGTCATGTCACTGATGATTTCATCGGTTGTGATTCTGATCATGAGCGGTTTCATTCTATATGACACCAGCCGTATCATTCATGGCGGTGAAACCAACTACATTCTGGCAACCATCGGTCTGTACATGACGATATTCAATATCTTCATCAGCCTGTTGCAGTTATTAGGCATCATGGGCGGCGACGACTAATCGACATAAATGTCGCGATGAGTTGAACAAACAAAACCCCGGTTTCCGGGGTTTTGTTTTTGGACTCTATTTTATTTAATTAAAGGGCAACTCTAAAAATTCATAGTTTTAAACAAGACTAGTACTCTTTCAATTTAATATTTGCGAGTACAGCGCTCAGAAGATATTTTGTCACAAGGCGCAGAATGCGGCCAATGGTTGTTCCATTGGCAAGTGCTGTAACACAGTGACGGGATATCTTGTG
>JAGRFM010000092.1 GCA_020446045.1 Nitrosomonas sp. | reverse complement strand
TGCAAGACCCGGATACGGTGGAAATCATGGTCAATGCCGACGGGCGTATCTGGCAGGAGAAGCTCGGTCAAAAGATTACCTGTATCGGCAACCTTCAGGCTGCACAGGCTGAAGCGGTCATCAAGACCGTTGCCGGATATCACGGCAAGGAAGTCACCCGGTTCAATCCGATTATCGAAGGCGAATTTCCACTCGATAATTCCCGTTTTGCCGGACAACTGCCGCCGGTCGTCACCTCCCCAACATTTGCCATCCGTAAAAAAGCGGTTGCTATTTTTACGCTTGATCAATATGTCGAAAATGGTGTGCTGTCATCCAAACACTGCAATGTCATCAAACGAGCCGTGCACGAGCATCGCAATATCCTGGTGATCGGTGGCACCGGTTCCGGTAAAACGACATTGATCAACGCCATCATTTTCGAAATGGTGCTCAACGATCCGGATGAACGCATATTCATCCTGGAAGATACCGGCGAGATTCAATGTGCAGCACAGAATTTTGTGCAGTATCACACCACACTCGATGTCGACATGACGCAGTTACTCAAAACCACACTGCGCATGCGTCCTGATCGCATACTCGTTGGTGAAGTCAGAGGCGCTGAGGCACTCGACCTGTTGGATGCCTGGAACACCGGTCATGAAGGTGGCGCCGCCACCTTACATGCCAATGATGCATTGTCAGGACTTACACGCCTGGAATCACTCATATCACGTAATAACCATGCACCGGTTGAAATCAAACCGCTGATTGCTGAAGCGGTGGATGTAGTGATCCATATCGCACGCACAAAGAATGGCAGACAGGTACACGAAATACTAGAAGTCTACGGTTTTAAACGTGGGAATTACCAGACCCGGCGATTGTAATACCGTTTAAAGGAGATGATCATGAAGCTGAATCAGAACAACCATAACATCTTTTTGTTTTACGCACTGTTGACTCTCATGTTTATGGGTTTGCTTCTGTTCGCCAATAACGCTCTGGCAGCGGTTGGTGCCGGTGGCGCGCTTCCGTATGAATCGTGGCTGGTAAATCTGCGTAATTCCGTAACCGGCCCGGTTGCGTTTACGTTATCCATCGTCGGCATTGTTGTTGCCGGCGGCATTTTAATCTTTGGCGGTGAATTGAACGCGTTTTTCCGCACGCTGATTTTTATCGTGCTAGTCATGGCTCTACTGGTAGGTGCCAACAATATCATGACTAATCTGTTCCAGGGCGCGGTAATTCCGGTTGACGTGATTTATGAAATGAATCGTGCAGATTCTCTGACAGCACCTGGTGCATTGGAGAACCCAAGGAACTTAACAACAAAGCAATAAAACAGCACAATAGTTTGCAAGTGTAGCAGCAATAAAAGTCGCCTGAACTCAATCAGGCAGTGATGAATTCCTGTATCCAGGAGGTATGACATGGCGTTACGAACCATACCGATCAGACAATCGGGCAACCGTCCGAATCTCTTCATGGGCGGTGACCGGGAATTGGTTATGTTCTCGATCCTGATTGCAGCCACATCCATTTTTGCGGCAATGGAAATCAAGACCACACTATTTGGCATAGCATTGTGGATTTTTGCCTTGTTTGCCCTGCGCCTGATGGCCAAGCACGACCCGCAGTTACGTCATGTTTACTTACGCCAACTGCGCTATAAAAAATATTATCCGGCACGAAGCACGCCGTTTACCGTCAACCCGCCACATATGGAAAAGCAGTTCCAATGATTACCGCCATAACAATCCTCATAGCTGTACTGGGCGCGTTACTGCTGTTGATACTGTTCATGCGCATCCGTGAAACAGAGCAGGCATTTAAACTCGACAAATACCGATCCAAGGATACCGGCTTTGCCGATCTGCTGGTGTATGCCGCTGTTGTGGAAGACGGTGTCATAGTCGGCAAGAACGGTGCATTGATGGCAGCCTGGCAATTTTGTGGCGCGGATACCGCGAGCAGCACGGATGTCGAGCGCGAACAGGTGTCACTGCATATCAATCAGGCACTATCACGTTTGGGTAACGGTTGGATGATTCATGTGGATGCCATTCGCAAACCTGCACTCGGGTATTCGGACAAAGGACTGTCGAATTATCCCGATCCGGTAACGGCAGCGATTGACCAGGAACGCCGTGAACTGTTCGAGCGTATCGGTGAATTGTATGAAAGCTGCTTTGTTGTCACATTAACTTTTTTGCCGCCGATGCTCGCCCAGCGCAAGTTTGTCGAACTCATGTTTGATGACGATACGGATAATTCAGACTTCAAATCGCGCACCAACAGTTTATTGCAATACTTTGAGCGCGAATGCGCCAACTTTGAATCCCGGCTGTCATCCACGTTTGAGCTGACGCGCTTAAAAAGCAAAGCCCAAGTCAATGAAGACAGCACAACCACTACACTTGATGATTTCCTGTCATGGTTGCAACTGTGCATTACCGGCAACGATCAACCGATGGTATTGCCATCGAATCCAATGTATCTCGATACCATCCTGGGTGGACAGGAAATGTGGGGCGGTGTTGTGCCCAAAGTCGGACGCAATTTTATTCAGACGGTATCGATTGAAGGCTTTCCGCTGGAATCAACACCCGGCATGCTCAATATTCTGTCGGAGCTACCCGGTGTCTACCGCTGGTCATCACGTTATATTTTCATGGATACCCATGAAGCGGTGGCGCATCTGGATCAATACCGCAAAAAGTGGAAACAAAAGATACGTGGTTTCTTCGATCAGGTCTTCAACCTGCAAAGCAGCCATGTCGATGAAGATGCACTCAACATGACTGAAGATGCGCAATCAGCAATCGCGGAAACCAACAGTGGGTTTGTCGCGCAAGGCTACTATACCAGCGTTGTTATTTTAATGATGGAAGACCGCACTGTTCTCGAAGAAGCCGCGCGCAAAGTGGAAAAAGCCATCAATCATTTGGGCTTTGCAGCAAGAATTGAAACCATCAACACCATGGAAGCGTATCTCGGAAGTTTGCCGGGGCATGGGGTTGAGAATGTGCGCCGTCCGTTGATCAACACCATGAATCTCGCCGACCTGTTGCCGGTCAATACTATCTGGACGGGCAAATCACAGGCGCCATGTCCAATGTATCCACCCAACTCGCCACCGCTTATGCATTGCGTCACACAGGGTGCAACCCCTTTCCGCTTGAACCTGCATGTGCGCGATCTCGGTCACACCTTCATGTTCGGCCCGACCGGTGCGGGTAAGTCCACGCACCTGGCATTGATTGCAGCACAACTTCGCCGCTACAAAAACATGTCGGTTTACTGCTTTGACAAAGGACTGTCGATGTATCCGTTGACCAAAGCGGTCGGTGGTCAGCATTTCACTGTCGCCGGTGATGATGAATCACTCGCGTTCTGTCCGCTACAGTTTCTCGAATCCAAGGGAGACCGCGCCTGGGCGCTGGAATGGATTTGCACTATGGTGGAATTAAACGGTATTACCGTCTCACCACAACAACGTAACGAAATCAGCCTCGCAATTACCAACATGTATCAGAGCGGTTCACACACCTTATCCGACTTTCTGGTCACCATCCAGGATGAAGTAATCCGCGAAGCGCTCAAACAATACACCATCGACGGCATGATGGGCCATCTGCTCGATGCCGAAGAAGACGGACTGCATTTATCGAGCTTCACTACATTCGAGATCGAAGAGCTCATGAATCTCGGCGAGAAGTATGCACTGCCAACACTGCTGTATCTGTTTCGCAGAATTGAGCGCAGCCTGCAAGGCCAACCTGCCGCTATCCTGCTCGACGAAGCATGGCTCATGCTGGGTCATCCTGTATTTCGCGCCAAAATTCGTGAATGGCTCAAAGTGATGCGCAAGAACAATTGCCTGGTGTTAATGGCAACCCAGAGTCTATCGGATGCCGCCAACAGCGGCATCCTCGATGTCATTGTCGAATCGACCGCCACTAAAATCTTTCTGCCCAACGTATTCGCACGCGATGAAGAAGCTGCAGCACTGTACCGGCGTATGGGATTAAATAACCGCCAGATTGAAATCCTGGCAACCGCAGTATCCAAACAGCACTACTACACCGTATCGGAGAACGGCAGACGGTTGTATGAACTCGCCATAGGCCCACTGGCACTCGCATTTGTCGGATCGACCGACAAGGAATCAATCGCCACCATCAAGAACCTTTGCGCCAAATACGGTGATGGCTGGGTGAATCAGTGGCTGGCAATGAAAGGACTCAAACTATCGGATTATGGGGTGGCCGCATGAGTACCATCAGTGATTTAACCGAAAAAATCAAAAAACG
>JAGRFM010000015.1 GCA_020446045.1 Nitrosomonas sp. | reverse complement strand
TTTGTTGCCGCACCGACTGAAACCACTGTCAGGTTATCATTTTCCGGATCGCTGTCACCGTTAAGCACGTTAATGATAACTGCATTGTCTTCAACAGTTCCAACTGCGTCATCAGCCGCAACAGGATCATCGTTAACACCGGCAATATGGATTGTAACAGTTGCCGTATCGCTGCCGCCTTTACCATCCGATACTGTGTAAACAAAACTATCTGTAGCGCTATCGCCAATACCCAGTGACTCAAAAACACCGTTTGGATCATAGTTGAAAGTGCCATTGCCGTTATCAATGACAAGACCAGCTGTACCTGTTGTATCAACAGCACTAACACTCAGCACGTCACCAGCATCAACGTCTGTATCGTTACTAAGGACATTCGCTGTAGTAAAAGCGTTATCCTCATTCGTCTCGTAACCAACTCCCATATCATTGCCTGCAATTGGGTTCGTGTTTGGTGCAGCACCCGTAACATTCACGAAAACAGTCGCAGTTTCAGATACGTCTTTACCATCGGATGCGACATAAGTGAAGCTATCAGTTACAATCGTCCCTTCCGCTAAGTTACTAAAAGCACCTCTCGGATCGTAGATAAGGGAACCATCGATCAGAAACGCAACTTTTGCACCAGATGTTAAGCCAATGGTTTGCACTGGATCAGCTTGGTCGATGATTGCGCCGTCAATTGAGTGGATAAAGAGTGCATTATCGTTTTCATCACTATCATTTGACAGGATATTTCCGAAAACAAGATCGTTCGAAAGCACCTGAAAGGTATCATTATTTGCTACGGGGACAGAATTCACTTCACCGAGCCGTATCGTCGTATTTCCGTCAGTATCATTCTCCACAATCAGCGGCTGATCCAGATTAAAATCTCCATCAAGGGTAACAAACGAATCTACCGTTCCGTCACCATCCGCATCTATGGAGATTTCTAGGGAACCAAGAGACAGAAAAATATTACTGAAAGAGAAAACCGTTCCAAGAAATGTCAGTGTGTCATTATGATCAAACCCTAGAATGCGATCACCATTCAGTTCCGCAAGCGATCCACGCACATCAGCCTGTGAATCAAAAATATCTATGACATCATTACCAAAACCGGGATAAATAACAACAGATCCCCCACCTGCAAATATGTCGTCATCGCCACCAAGTCCAAAGAGGATATCGTCTCCTAAACCGCCTTCGATTCGGTCTGCACCATCTGTTCCATTAAGCGTATCGTCATCTGAGGTGCCAATTGTTTCCGGTTTAAACTGGAAATCACCGAACAGATCAAACTCCCACGGAAAAAACTCACCACGTATAAATTCTACCGGGGTTATCGTTTTCCCTACGGGATCAATTTCGAAAATGGTTCCATTCCCAAACTGATCTCCGCCAAGTCCGATGAGTGTACCGTCGGACTCGAAAGAGATGGATGTGATTTCGAAATCAGTCGCATTTGCTCCCCCGAAGAAATCAACGACGACCGATGGCTCACCCGTTGACGTATTTACCTCAAGCAGAACACCACCACCATAGAACTTCGTGTAGTCTCTCCAAGCATATACTTTCCCCGTGATAGGAGATGTATCAGCTGCAATCGTTCGGGTTCCATCGCCATCCCCAAACACACTCCAGTTCTTCAAAAACTCGGTTTCTCCAGAAGTCTTTATTTTGAAGGCAAAATCCGGTCCTCCTTCCAATGTTCGAATTGGATTAGTTGATGAAAATCTAAACTCTCCAATTGCCAGGAATTCACCATTACCAAGCGGCGCTAGGGCATTAATGGATTCGACATTAGTAACACCAAAATCTGCTGGAATATTTGGGACAGAACCGCCGCTAGCATGGGAAAATGCACGGATAGTACTCTCTAAAAACCCACCAGTTTCTGGATCGAGCTCAACAATTGCACCACCAGAATCACCGGGGAAAAGTTGTGGAAGGATATTATCGAGCCCAAAAGATAGATTCTCACCCGCATCGTACTCGAACACCGTGAACACGCTACCTGTATCGGTAACCGCTAGATTGCGCAACTCAGGATCGGAAGGACCATCGTTGATGTTGGTTTGGCCAATACGGAAAGTTTCGCCTGATCTAGTCATTCCACCAAGTGTTGCTTGATCGATAGAAGCAAAGCCACTGTTGAGAGGTTGATCTATGACGAAAGCTGCGTTGTCACCAATTCGGATTGAAACGGTTCTCGTTCCAAGATCGTCAACTACACCTTGAACAACAGGCCGCAAGTTCCCGGTCAACCCCGATCTTATTGTCAGATCAGGAGTACCGTCTCCGTCAAAATCGATAGTTAGACTACCATCCGTCTCAACTGTCAAAGCCGATGTATCAAAAGCTGGCAATAATGACTTATCATCCGATATTTCGATGACGTCTCCAAAATCAAGAACTACAAAATCATCGTTGAGTTCAGCGATACTGCCTCGGACAGTATCTCCTCCGGCACCGGTATTGATCTGATCTAGGCCTAGGCCTGGTATAATTATGTCATCATCGGCGCCGCCATCGATAACATCATTTCCAGGCCCACCGATTATTCTATCTTTCCCTGCAAGTCCTTGTATAATGTCGTTCCCCGCATCGAGCGCAGACGATGCAAGAAAATCTCCATCTATAACATCATTGCCGTCTGTTCCAAGAATGTTATCGTCAACTCCTAATTCTCCTAGAATTGGAAGAAGCTCTGCAATAGATTCAAAATGAGTTCTGGCACTTTCTGTCGAAAACGATGCAACAAGTCGTTCATTTTGTAATCTATCAATTTCTAGCAAAAAATCGGTCAGCGATGATTTGAAATTCGCCGTATCTTCTTTAATATTTAGAAACTGAATTAAGGAAAAAATGCTTTCATATGCAGTTAATCCTTTTGTTATAAATCCAAGCCCTTTTATTGTTAAGTCGTTTTGAGCAAATTTTAATGCTGTTTTTTCTAGGTTTTCTAACTGAGTCTTAAGAGCTGGAGAAGCTGTTTTACTTATATCAAAGTTATTCTCAATCAATGTTATAGCATTCTTGATTCCTACTAGTTGCAACTCAAGTGCAGACTGGGAGGGTAACCTCGAACGTTGAAGTGAATCTATATAAAGGCCAGCAAGGCTTGGTGAAACCGATGTTAATACATCCTGAATCGATGGGAGTGTACTATCAAGATTCTTAACGAGTTTGTCGAAATCCTCGAAAAGAGAATTATAGGCTGGGACAATTGTTTCGGCTGTTAGCAGCCGTTCATACTGCAAAAGTATATCGGAAACCGTTGCGCCATCTGCGAAAGATGCACCAGAATCTATAAAATTGTCGAACGAGATTGCGTCTGTAAGAAAAGCCAGCGCCTGATCAGTGAACAGTTCCGAGTATACGTCATGGATTTCGCTTTGCAAGTTTAGTGTAAGCTGCCCATTTACCGCTGCCACAAGAGCAAGAGACAAACCAGTTAATGCAAGAGGGGGATTACCTGTAGACAATCCAATCGCAAGTGCACCTAGCGATCCAGCTGCTTGTAGACCGGTGGATATCACAGTGGATGCTTGGAGAAGTTCGATTTCCGATGCACGGTTTGTAATTACAGGAAAAAGTGCCTGTATCTCACCAATAAAATTTTCTGAAGTGATGCTATCAATGCGTGATAATTCTAAAAATGCCGTTTGTGCGGCAATGAGCTCAGCATAGATCTTCGGATCTGGTTTTGTTATACGACCATTCGAGTCAAGAACACGGTAGGACTCGATATCAATAGGGTTGTTTATGGACGGGAGTGTAATATTCCAAGTTGCATTATCAGAAGTAACTATCTGAACCATGAATTCACCTGTTAATGTTAAAAAAGAAGACTATCGCATCCTTCAATTATTCTGTGAACGAGAAATGTAATGCCACTAATCACGCCTCCAAGGCGATTAAGGCAGCAATACCAAGAGGGAACAACAAACTACGAAAAGTCAGGCTTAGCGTTGCGGTATGTTTGGAATAAGGAATAGTAAATTGAAATAATTTGAATGGTAATTGCATAGCTTGTTCTTCATCTCATTTTTAAAAACTGGTTGCTTAAATTTTGAATGCCACATCAATAAAATTGATAAAAATTTATTCTAAAACTCTTTCTTCCTCATAATTTTGAATAAAGTTTCGCAAAAACTAAAACGAGCCTTGATGCTCCGATTTACACTTACCCTCATTTAACATTTACGAATTGGTAAGATTGGAACACAAAACGTTATGTTGGTAAAGTGGTAATGATTAATCTAGCAACCCAGCTTTGACTGCCTTAGTGGAGGATTTGCGAAAAATATCCCAATTAAACATGTCACTTTCCCAACTTTCGTGTTTTGTATGAAGTTATTTTTATGGCAGATGAATTTGAATGTTGATTGACAGTAAGGAGAATATAAAGTGAATACTCCACCGGCTAAGGCTGGATTAATCGATCATACGTTTGGCCGATCCGCTTGAAGGAGAAACTTGAGCAAGGGTATATTGATAACACTACATTAATTCTTGCGGCTTTATCGCTTCTCTCATGCCAATCTTCTCCTCAAAGGAAAAGGGGTTTTTCAATAGTTCTCGCCAAAAGGCAAGAGGTTCCAAATCTCCTATTGATATGTCAAAAATCCGGTAATTCTAATATCAAACCGGCGGCTCAAACACCGTAATCGACTCCATATGGGCGGTATGTGGAAACATGTTGACGATTCCCGCAGCTTGCAACCGCCAGCCGCCTTCGTTTACCAGTATTGCAGTATCGCGCGCCAGTGTTTCGGGGTTGCAAGAGACATAAACCAGTCGTTTGGGTGGCGATTGCGTTGTGGCTAGTGCTTGAACTACGGCCAAAGCACCTGCGCGCGGCGGATCGATCAGCACCCGGTCGATTCGCTTTATCCCCTGGTTTGTTTCGTGATTTTTATCGCCGTAAGTGTTGACCAGCGTATCCCAATCCTCCGTTGTCCACTCGAACAAATTCCGTTCGGCAAAAACAGCGCGTTGCGACAAGCCATTAAGCGTCGCGGCCTGCCCGGCGCGCGCAACCAGTCTGTCCGATCCTTCCAGGCCGATGACTTGGGCGACACGGGTGGCCAGCGGCAAGGTGAAATTACCAAGTCCGCAGAAAAAATCGACTACGACATCATCAGGCTCGGGTTCGAGCAGTTCAATGACGCGTTTGACCAGTATCGTATTGAGCTGGTGGTTGATCTGGGTAAAGTCGGTCGGTGCAAAAGGAATCGTGATGCCAAATTCAGGCAACGCCAGTGAGAGCACTTCCGTATCGCCGTCCAGCGGCGTGATTGTTTCCGGCCCGCGTGGTTGCAGCCACATCGACACGTCATGCTTGCGGCCAAACGCCAGTATCGCCGCACAGTCATTCTGACTGGGTTCGTCAAGTACACGCAGCACCAATACGACGGCCTGATCGCCTACTGCCACCTCGATCTGTGGTAACCGCTCACGAATCGACAATCCCGTGACCAGTTCACGCAACGGCATCAGCAGATCGGACACGCGCTCAGCCAAAATCGAACACGATTGTATATCGGCGACGAAACTGCGGGCGCGTTCATGGAACCCCACCAATATTTCTCCCCTGCGTTTCACATAGCGAACCGACAGGCGCGCACGATGGCGGTAATTCCAGATTGGTCCGTCAATGGGCTGCAGCCAGGTTTGCGGGCGAACCTTGGCCGCTTCCCACAGCATTTCTTCCAGCAACTTTTGTTTGAGGGCTAATTGCGCTGTGGCATCGAGGTGCTGCAAACTGCAGGCGCTGCACGCGCCCTGGAAATAACCAAAGTGTGGACATTTCGGCGTGACCCGTTCGGGACTCGAACGCAATAACGTCTCGAGCCGCCCGACTTCACGATTCTCTTTTGACTTTACCTGTGTATAACGTACTCGCTCATTCGGCAAAGCGCCATCGATATGCACCCGCTTGCCGTCACGCCGTCCGATTCCTCTGCCGTTAAGATTCAACGACTCAATGTCGACTTCGTACCATTCATTCATAACAAACTAGACGGGTAATTCGTTTTCTACCAACCTAACCCAGTAAGCAGCCCCGAGCGGCAGAATTTCATCGTTGAAATCATAGTTCGGGTTATGCAACAGGCAGTCGCCTTTGGTATTCCCGTTGCCAATCCAGATATAACAACCGGGTTTTTGTTGCAGCATGAAGGCAAAATCCTCAGCGCCCATACTGGGTGTCGGCGCCGTATCGACACAGGAATCACCGGCAACGGCTTTTGCCGCGCGGATGGCGCAGGTTGTTTCTTCCGGGTGGTTGACCAGGACCGGATACCCGGGATTCTCGGGGTTAATACAAATCTCGGCATGGATATTAAATCCGCCTGCCATGGCCTGAACGAGGTGGCGTATATGGTGTTCCAGTTGTTCCCGGACGGAATCCTTAAAGCAGCGGAAAGTTCCGCGGATGACCGCAGTTGCAGGCAATGCATTCCAGGTATTGCCGCCATGGATCTGGGTAATACTCAGTACTGCGGGGTCGGCCGGGTCAATCCGGCGGCTGACGATGGTTTGCAATTGCGTAATCAAATGCGCTGCTGCGACCAGCACATCATCGCCCAGATGCGGCATCGCAGCATGCGTGGCCCTGCCGTTGAGATTGATTTCAAAATAGTCAAAAGACGCCATCATGGCTCCGGGCTTCACGGCAAAATGACCCACGGGAAAATCCGGAAAATTATGCATACCAAAAATCCGCTGCATCGGGAATTGCTCAAACAAGCCTTCGCTGATCATTTGATGCGCACCCGCCCGGCCCTCTTCCGCCGGCTGGAAAATAAAATAAACCGTTCCATCAAACCGGCCGTGACGGGCCAGATAGCATGCCGCCCCCAATAACATTGCACAATGCCCGTCATGACCGCACGCGTGCATTTTCCCCGGATGGCGCGAGGTATATTCAAATTGATTTTGCTCCTGAATAAACAATGCATCCATATCGGCGCGCAGTGCAATATTGTTATCACTGTCCCCACGTCTCAGCACACCGACAACGCCGGTTTTGGCCAGCCCCTGATGCACCTCAATACCGACCTGCTGCAATTGATCGGCGACCAATTGGGCTGTTACGGTTTCCTCAAATGCAGTTTCGGGATGCTGGTGTATTTGCCTGCGCCATTGGCGCATGGTGTCATGCAAGGCAAGGATTTCTGGATCAATATTCATTGTTTTTTTTACAAACTTATTATAAAGGGCATCTCTAAAAACCCACTGTTCGTTACAGTACTTCGTTACTCACAAAAAAATAAATATTAGCATGATTGTTAACTTTACCGGTTGTCTCCCGAGCAGACTATCTACAATGTTGCCCGGTTTTACACGAATAGGACTATTGACAAATCAGATCATGAAGAGTAGAGTTGCGCCCCATCTTTAAACTATTAAACCAAAGGAGGCCATTGAATGAATAAAAATCAAGCAATCGTGAGCCTCGCGTCCTTTATCTACCGCTTCCGGTAAATTCCGCCGGTCGCCAGGACCGGGCTCCTACGTTTTAAAACCATTTTAATTTATTTTGCCGGATTAGGCGGCAGCGCATAGCTTTACCCGCTGTTCCTGTACTTTTTATCCGTGCAGCAGGAGTATGCAATGCAATATTCAAAACAATGGCTCAGAGCAGCCCAACAACTCTGTGGTTCGTTTGGCCCCGAGGATGGCGTCGATCCGCGTTATTTAGGGCGAACCGCGAGCAGGAAAACAAAACATCATAAGAACGGACAGTTATGCCGACAATCCATACGCATTTTGTCAACGATACTAGTGCTATTTCAATATGATATTGCCAGGTTCAGCGTTACCGTGGTGTTATGCAATAAGACGCAGTGCGCAGGAAAGGGTTATTCCCTTTTCAAGTATTGCAACGCAATTGCAGGGCGCCACGGTAGCGCCCTATGGGTGAGCTTGTCAGCGCCCATGGACAGCGTTGTGCCTTTTGGTAATAGAATAACTATTTCCTGCAAGCCACGCCTTGCCATGCACACTGACAAACTCACTGAACCCGGCAATATCATATTGAAATAGCACTAACGGCTGAACTGGGCGACCAGAAACTACAGGATCTGGAAATCATCAATGTTTCACTCAACGATGACGGACAATTCTTGCATGTTTTGATCGGCAACCATAACGCATCGAAAAACGATGAAGTGCTGATACTCAGCAAGTTACAAGCCCTGCAAGGTTATCTCCGCTCCGAAATTGCTCGATCCGTTAAAAGAAAACATGTGCCCGTACTTAAATTCCAATGGGCGAATCTTCAGTACAAGGAAAACAATCATGCCGATTCAGAAAATCATCAGTAAAGGCAAGGTACCGGTCAAAATTTTTACCGATGAAATAGAAGCCGATGCGATGCAGCAGCTCTATAACATTGCGCAGCTGCCGTTTATTCACAGCCACATTGCGGCCATGCCGGATGTGCATATGGGCAAAGGCGCTGCAATCGGCACAGTTATTCCGACCAAAGGCGCGATTATTCCCGCTGCGGTAGGTGTAGATATCGGCTGCGGCATGAACGCTATTCGTTTATCCATCAAGGCGACCGATCTGCCGGATAATCTGCGCGCCATACGCCTGGCGATTGAAGAAGCCATTCCGGTGGGGTTTGACATGCATAAAACCGATTGGGTACATCGATCTACGGTACGCGCACTCAGCGACGGCCTGGATCGGATTCTGGAAAAGCACAAGAAAATTAAAGCGATGCAGAA
The DNA here is from genome assembly GCA_020446045.1 of Nitrosomonas sp. Classification (GTDB taxonomy): domain Bacteria; phylum Pseudomonadota; class Gammaproteobacteria; order Burkholderiales; family Nitrosomonadaceae; genus Nitrosomonas. The sequence goes on along the minus strand of JAGRFM010000015.1, from coordinate 13,457 downwards.
AAAACCCTATCAGACCTGGGTGCGCCAGATTGGCACCCTTGGCGGCGGCAATCATTTTATCGAATTGTGCCTGGATGAAAACAACGATGTCTGGATCATGCTGCATTCCGGCAGCCGTGGCATCGGCAATGCCATCGGTCAGTATTTTATCGCTTTGGCCAAAAAAGACATGGAACGACATAACGTCAGACTGCCGGACAAAGATCTGGCGTATTTTACCGAAGACGCCCGATACTTTGACGATTACGTAGAAGCCGTAGAGTGGGCACAGGATTATGCCATGATCAACCGTCGCGAAATGATGCAGCTTATCCTCAAAGTACTAACCAAGAAGCTGCGGAAATTCGGCGTAACCAAGGAAGCGATCAATTGCCACCACAACTATGTGACGCGCGAATTCCATTTTGGCGAGAATATATTTGTCACCCGGAAAGGCGCCATTCGTGCCGGCTCCGACGAGCTCGGCATTATTCCCGGCAGCATGGGTGACAAGTCATATATTGTCAGGGGCAAGGGTAACCCGCAATCATTCAGTTCCTGTTCCCATGGCGCAGGCAGAACAATGAGCCGCACCGCAGCCAAAAGACAATTCGGCGAGCATGATGCGATCCGGCAAACGGAAGGCGTGGAATGCCGGAAAGACAAGAGCATTATCGATGAACTGCCCGCCGCCTACAAAGACATCGACACGGTGATGGAACATCAAAACGACCTGGTCGAAGTAGTGCATACCTTGAAGCAAATCGTATGCGTGAAAGGTTAAAACCCAACCAAGCGCATCGTTAATATCAATCCCTATTAATGAATACAACACCATAAAACCTGAATTTAACTAGAAACAATAAGGAGACAACCACCATGTCCAATCGAATCCGATCATTTAGAAACCCGGTAGCACGGTCACCCCTGCTTCGCAAAGGAGGGCCACATGTCAAATCGAAATCCGGCCAGCGCTTTCAAGCCCGGATCGCCACTTACAAAGCTTATGATGCGTGTACCAAGTAATACGCTATCGGGACACGTTAAAGGGCTGACTGTTGTTGCATTACAGCAATCCCTTTAACTGATGCCGGGAATGCAACGCATTAAAATCAATTAAAGGGCCTGAAGGCACAACACCACTCGGATTAATGGTGCTATGGCTGCAATAGTAATGATTTTTTATGTGCATCATATTAATAGTTTCTGTAATTCCAGGCTGTTGATAAAGATCACGGGTGTAAGCCCACAGATTCGGGTAATCCACCAAGCGCCTCAAATTACATTTGAAATGTCCTACATATACGGGGTCGAAGCGAACCAATGTAGTAAACAAACGCCAGTCGGCCTCGGTAATTTGATTTCCGGTCAAGTAGCGCTGGCCTGCCAGTCTCTGTTCCAGCCAATCCAGCGTTTCAAATAACGGAATGACCGCTTCTTCATACGCTTCCTGTGATGTGGCAAAACCGGCTTTATATACGCCATTATTTACGGTGTCATAGATACGCGCATTAAGTGTATCAATTTCATCGCGTAAGCTTTCAGGATAATAATCTCCTTCAACAGCACCCAGTTCGTCAAAAGCGCTATTAAACATGCGTATGATTTCTGAAGATTCATTGGAGACTATCATGCTTGTTCTTTTATCCCAAAGCACTGGAACCGTCACACGGCCTGAATAGCGATTGTTAGCTTTAAGATAAATCTCCCGCAAATAGTCTGCGTTAACAATCGGATCGGGTATGACGCCTTCGCCATCGTTAAAAGTCCAGCCTTCTTCCGCCATATGCCAATGCACCACAGACAAAGAAATTATTTTTTCCAATCCTTTAATCTTGCGGAATATCAATGTGCGATTGGCCCAGGGGCACGCATAAGACACATACAAGTGGTAGCGGCCCGGTTCTGCCTTAAACCCGGCGCGCCCGTTTGGCCCGGCTGACCCGTCAGCGGTAATCCAGTTTCTGAACTGTGCCGCCGAACGTATAAATCGCCCCTCAGTTTCCTGTGTCGGATACCAGATATCCTTCCATTTTCCATCAATCAATATGCCCATCTCTACGCTCTACAATCTGTTGTGTTTATAATCCTCTAAAATCCTCAAATGCCTGCAAAACCTCTGCCCTGGTGTTCATGACAAACGGACCACCACGTGCAACCGGTTCATTCAACGGTTGAGCGGCCACTAACAGAAACCGGGTTTCTTTTTGTGCCTTCACAACAACCCGCTCACCGCCAGCTAAAACCCCCATTTGATGATGACTTATTTTTTGCATTGAATGTCCAACTGACACTTCCCCGGAAATAACGAAAATAAAGCCATTGTTATCAATACTAACCGTCTGTTCAAATACTTTCCCTTCCGGCAAAGAAATATCCAAAAAAATCGGGTTAACAAAACGATTAACTACCGGGCCGGTTGTACCATTATCTGTCGATCCCGCGATTACACGCACTTCACCGCCATTTTCCAGATATTCCACTGCGATTTTATTGCTTGGAAATTCCTGGTAAGCAGGCGGCCGCATTTTTTCACTGGCAGGCAAATTGACCCAAAGCTGGAATCCCTGCAACAGGCCATCTTCTTGTTCCGGCATTTCTGAATGAATAATTCCTTTACCGGCAGTCATCCACTGTACCCCACCCGCTTCGATAACGCCTTCATGACCAGCACTGTCTTTATGCCGCATGCGGCCCGCCAATAAATAGGTGACGGTTTCAAAGCCACGATGGGGATGATCCGGAAAACCACCCAGGTAATCCTGAGCCTGATCGCTTTCAAACGCATCCAGCAGTAAGAATGGATCAAGCATGTTTAATTCAGGTGTGCCAATAATACGTGTCAGCTTTACACCATCCCCATCGGTTACCGGAAAACCAGAAGTATTGGTGCTTAATTCACGAACCTGTATAGTCATACCTCTCATTCCTTTTTCCTGATTATGTTGTTATACCGTTTTATGGCGATTATCCCACGCACCGGCTTCCGGCCCTTGAGCAACGGGTAAGTGAGAATAATGTGGTATTTTGAAATTTCAACACCCCATTGCCGGGAAATAATCATGCCAACTCAACCATTTATTTCTTTTATTTTCTCGCAGTTTATCTTGGTACTCAATTGCATAATTAAGTTTATAGTGACCAATAAGAAATTGGTTTTTGGTTATGGATGTTAACTGGCTTCTCAATCATGCCTTGCATTGACATCAATTACCATGTGAGAATCTTCACTTTTTAGTTTCTTAACCAAATATAAAATTGATGTACTGGCTTTTCACTTTTTGGAGGTAGCCATGAAATTATCCGAATTATATTGGCATCGTATAACGCCACTGCATATTTTGCTTTGGCCGCTAAGCTTGATTTTCGGTCTATTTCTGACCATACGTAAATTATGTTACTGGCTGGATTTTTTCCCTTCTACCAAACTCAATATACCCGTTATCGTTGTTGACAGCATCTCGACTGAAGATGCCGGAAAAACACCGTTGGCATTGTGGCTGGTTGATATGCTCCAAACGCGTGGTCTACGGCCAGGTATTGTTGCACATGGAAACCTTGACAATCCCAACCAACCGGAAGCGGTCACTAATAACAGTGATCCGGCAAATGTCGGAGACAAAGCAATTCTGCTTGCCAAACGTTTACCTAACGCCTGTCCTGTCTGGGTAGGCGGCAATCCCGCCATTACTGCACAGGCACTCCTGGATGAAAATCCCGATTGCAATGTCATCATTTGCACTAACGGTTTGCAATTCCCACAGTTGGAACGTGATTTTGAAATTGCGGTCGTTGATTTTGCAGAATACAGTTTTGGTAATGGCCTGCTTTTACCCGCTGGCCCTTTACGCGCCAATCTGAAACGTCTTCAGAATGTTGATGCTGTTGTCATCAACGGCTCTCAGTCCAGTAATTATGACACTGATGATTGGGCGCCTTCTTTTTACATGAAATTGGTCAGCGAAACCGTATACAAATTAACGCAGCCAGGTCAGCGTCACCCGGTTTCCATCTTAAAAAACCAGAAGCTCCACGCTGTAACACGCTATCAAAATGCCCATTGGTTTCTTGAGCAATTACAACGCATCGGGCTTCATGGCAATCTTCATTCATTTGACGAAGAACACCGCTATGTTGTTTCGGATTTTGACAAACTTGATGCTGAGACCATCATAATGCCCGAAGAAGAGGCCATCCAATGTGCAGATTTCAATCAAATAACGATATGGGCTTTACCCATTGAGGCCTGGGTTAGTGGTGAGTTACAGGCATCCATATTAAACAACCTCCGGGAAAAGTTTGCCGATTCAGAGTTCATTAATGAATTGATTTGCCCGGAATGCAAATGCCAGCTGCGTTTCAACAAAAAAGAAAATTTGCTACATTGTGACCAGGATCAAATGGTTTATACCATCAAAGACGGCATTCCTGATCTACGTCATGGCCATAAACAAAAACACGCGGCCTGATTGCAATTCACAATCGATAGTATCATCCTCCGGTTATTCTCGATTCAATCTCTAACCTACAGGTTATCGGCCTATACCGGTAACCTGTATAAGACCTGACTTTTATTCATTCCCGTTATCTACAAACTGCTCTAAATATAACATCACGGCATATATTTAATTACTGCTATGACTATTCCCCCAACAACAAGCGTTGTTGAAAATGACCAGACCATAAAGCGATCAATACGCGCCGTCATAATCTCAAACCGCTTATCAATCTGCTCAAAACGTTTTTCTATCTGTTCAAAATGTTTGTCTATCTGTTCAAAACGTTTATCGATCTGCTCAAACCGCTTTTCCATCTGTTTAAACCCTTCCAGCATCAATTCGCGCTGATGTTTGAGCTCTTCTTCTACACGAACGATTCTCTCCCTGATTTCCAGTTCATACCGCACATTGTTACTACCCATATCACGCTGTTGTTCTGATATGATCGTAATAATCAGGTTCCTGATTTCTTCAATATCTTCTTTCGCGAGCGCCATAGTTTATTATCAGACTTGCAGTAGAGAATTATTGTATATGAATTAAGGTTTCACGAAGCTTATATTGCTAATATTTTAAATTTTGATTGAACCAAATCTGATGCAATTCACTTTAACCTAAAAACCTCAGTTGGATGGTGTTTAGAGTGCTTTGTTTTTTATTTTTGGCAAGGCGCAATGAAGCGAAATAACCCGTTATTACAACGAATTGCAACACCGCAAAAAGTAAAAAACAATGGACTATAAGCATCATAGTGTTGCTCACCACTCAGGTTAAGGCATTTTGAATAAATTTATATTTTTATTCATTAGGTTGTATTTCCTTGTAACGGTCAACTGAGGTTTTTAGGTTTCACATTCTACGAACATTTTTCTGCATGCTATACAGCGCTTGGAAGATACAAAAGTATTGCTTCAATCATACAAAACGATTCTACAGTACTTTTATGAAAGTTTGACTTCCGTCCCGACACTATAGCCATCCCCAACGACACCTTGGATGACGTAAACTTATCCAGGCTTTTGCTGTTCGGAAAAAAAATTAATGGGAACGCAGAGATATTTAAAAAAAAACCGCCCTAAGAAATTTAGGGCGGTTTTTTCAATGGATTTGATTCGTGGTGGGCACACTTTCTCTATGTGCCCATCTTCTTGACTTAGCTCAAGCTACGATATCAACATCGGCTGCAACCAGACCTGTTCCACCTACGATAGAAGCGATCTGAACTTGCGCTCCGGCACCACTACCGTCAGCATCAAAGTAGATGTTGGTGTCAGCACCATCATCCTCAAAGATAATCCGGTCTGTTGCTGCGAGAGCAACGGCGCCAGCACCACCGAACAGGATGTTTGTACCATCAACGTTATTATCGGTACCCGCAATGAATCCAATATCGTCTGCATCCAGCGTCAAGCCAAATTCACTGACTGACAGTTCGACTCTATCCTGACCACCAATTGTAAAGTTGTTGATTGTCAACAAACCTTGCCCAACTTTTACAGTATCAGTTACACCCTTACCAAACAAATCTAATGTCACAATCGCGGCGGTTTTACTTGTCATACCTGTCGTATCCAAAGTTAAACCCATTCCCGCAACTGGTGCAGCAATATCTGCAGCGTCATTCAATCTGACATTTACTGTTTCTGTTTCCAGTGTTGTTGCTGTGTGGTAGCTATCAACCAATGCGTCAATAACACTGTCTGTCAACTCGAGATCAAGGGTTTGCGCTACGGCCTGGTCGTTTACACCAGCAATCGTACCGATATTGGACAGTCCTTGCATATCACCCGCAGTTACTGTTGCGGTATTGCGGACTTCCATGATATCGCCATTCGCGGCACTATTTGTATCGGACAAGTTATCGATTGCACCACCATCAATGGTATTACCACCATTGATATTGGCATCGGTAAACATAAAGCGATCAGCTGTTACAGCTGTTGGCACTGCGCCCGCATCGCCTTCTTCACCATTGTAGCTGAAGTGATTTTGAGCATTCAGTGAACGCGCATCGATTGTCACACCGGATTCAGCACCCGTATTCGGATCGCTGATGTAGTGTGTGCCTGCTGTTGTTCCAGAATTATCGTTATTGGCATCGTTATCGTTAATGATATGCAGCATGCCGCTTCCGTTAGCCTGAATCAGATCATTGGTTAAAGTCAGGTTGTACGCGTTTTGTCCGAGCAGCGTGGAAACCGGAGCTGCAGTCGTACCAATAATTTGCAGGTTTTCAAAATTGCTGACATTGGTCCATTCAGACGCACCCAGAGAAATCCGCACGCCGCTACCATCAATGACCAGGGTATCATCGCCATCACCCGCATTAACGGTATCGGAAATCGTCAAACCAGCGCGAGTGTCGTTAAGGTTATCAAAGATGACCGTATCATTACCCGTACCTGTTGTGATTTCTTGTGCACCGACTGCAGAAGCAGCGTTGGTGCTGACCCGAAGAATCACATCAGCCGCCTCACCACTTGCATCAATGGTCGCCGCAGCCAGTCGTACTTGTGTCGCTACACCACTGACATCGTAGTACTGTCCAGCCGATACATCACGGTTTGTTCCGTCCGTATCTTTACCAAGCAATCCTTGTTGTACTTCACCGGTATCAGGATTTGCTGTCAATACACCAGGCAATGGACCACCAAAGCCGGTTCCACCATCAAAGATTGCTGTCAGGTCTGCACCCGCGGTATCCACATCCAGGTTAAAGAAGTCGCCTGCTTCACCACCTGAAATGGTGATCGTTCCTGTATGTGTCACAAAGTTAGTCAATTCAACCGAATTTGATTCTGTATCACTGTCTGTCAGCGTTACGTTTTCAATCGTGGAGGTTACTCCTGGAATCGTAGTCACAATTGAGAAGTTAAAACGCGGATCTGTATTTGTTCCATCACTTAACGTTACACCGAGTGTATTATCCGACGTATCATTTGCAACCGCTGCATTGATGGTTGTATTTTGAATTTGGTTATTTAATGTTGTTGAGTGATGAATGGTGATTCCTGTGGCTTGCTCATCCGTCAAATTTGTAAGATTGAAATTGGTCGCACCGTCGGCAGCATTTTCCAATACGCCGTCACCGCCAAATAGTGCCACATCAACATCCGAACTGATATTGCGCACAGTTACACTGGTCACATCCGGCAGATTGTTGAAATCTGCAGAAACTTGACCCAGAACGCCTAATGGATCAGCGATCGAGCCGTCAGCAAACATACTTGCATTATCAATGTTAGCCGCTGTGCTGTCCAATGCAGAACCTGTGTAAAACAACAAGGTATCCGTTCCACCTGCACCACCGTCGATGCTGTCACCCGCTTGCACCACATCGTACAGTACGAAGGTATCGTCGCCATTACCACCGATTACTGATACATCCTGATCAACACCCGATGTGCCCGCTTTACCGACGTCTAGAATATTATCGAGTACAATAGTGAAGTTACCACCCAGTCCCGAGGCATCGATTGTAGCAATCCGGCTACCTGCCAACGCAACACCGGTACCAACCACATGCAGATTTTCAACTTCGACTAACGCATTGTTTGCAATGTTCACAGCATCAATTGATGCGCCCAGGGTCAAGTCTGTATCACCAGTGACAGTCAAAACGCCAGCAGTACCGGTATCCATTGGGATATTAAATGTACCGATTGAGTTAGGTGCACCCGTACTGTTCAATGCAATGTTTTCATAGCCTTGTGTACTTACGCCTCTGGCCGCAATACCGGATGTATTTTGACCGATATTCAATGCTCCCACTTGAACGTTATCCACTTCCAAAGAAACTGAATTTTCGCCATCTAGCGTACCTGCGCTGTAGGAGAATTCAACCACACCGGCATCATTCGCATTGGTGTCTCTAACCGAAAGATTGTTAACCGTTGCATCTTCGATATTTCCGATCTCGGCGGTATTCACTGCTTGAGATACACGATTAATATTCACAGACATCAGGCCATTGGAATCCTGCATATCCAGAGCCGTGACTGCGCCGCCACCAGAGCCTGTAAATGACGCATTCAGCGTCTCAATACCGTTGAGTGTTGGTGTAATAATCGTCGCGCCATTATCGTTTGCATTGCCCAAAGTAGCGGTCAAAGATGGATTAGAACCCGCACCTGTAAGAATATCCTCATCCTGGAGCGCGTTAATACGATCATTTCCACCCGGCGTAAACACCAAACCAGAGATAAATGCGTTGGCTGTTGCGACATCCGTTTCATTTGTCAAGGTAAAGCTGTCAGGCACACCCACGCCTGCATTTGCCAGCACCTGGTCAATGTCGTCTTGCGATATCGGCCCAGAACCCGTGATCAGTGGATCGTCAAGCACAGCTTGCATTGTCGCAAGATCCGAACTCGATTCTTGCGCATTGTACGCTTTGGCCACGGCTGCCTTGTTATCCAGCAATTGCGCCGTTTCGGCAAACTCGGCCGGCAAATCGTCACGCATCAGAAACACTACTGCCTGATAAACAAGCGTGCCTATTTCCACACCATCATCAATACCGTTCTGAAAATGATTAATTGCTCGCGTTGCGGGGCTTCCCTCAACGCCATCCGCCGTCAAACCAAAGTTACCAGCTAATACGGCCGCCTGTTCTGCTGAAGTGGTTGCAGAACCCATCACACCTTCCGTAAATTGCGTTTTAGTGGTCAGTACGTTTAACACTTCAGGAATTGACAAGCCATTATCGACAACATTCTCTAGCTGCTCGCTAATCTCCATTCCTGCAGCAGCGTCAAAAAGCCCTATAACACCTTTCAGAAGTTTAGTTTGATCTTCACTAGATATAGCCATGGGAGCTCCCTTGATAAAAAAATTAAAAAACAATACTTACTTTTCTTTGATAGCAAATCACTTGCAAGTCTTTTACTTATCATTCAAAATTTTCATTGCCTTCTGGCAAATTATTTGCACGTGCAACTCCAATTTAAATCCCGAAATTGCTTAGCAGAAAATAACCCAAAAGCCAAGTCAAGCTGCATTCTGCACAAATAACTCCTAGTTTGCAAGTGTAAAGCCCAACTCTTTGATTCCACATGTTGCTTATTTGCAACAGGCGCAAAACTTTAACAGAACCTATTTCAAGTAATAGTTTAAATATAACCCCTAATATCAGCCTTATTCAGCATTTTACTATATCCCCTATCAAAAAGTTATGAATATTGATAATTTTTTTAATTTGTTTGCTATTATTTTTTACAATGAATGCACAATCTTTTTGACTTTTCCAATTTGCCGCGCAACATCCAATACACTAGGGGGGCGCCATCCTGTGTTATGTGCATTTCTGTTTGTTTTTCGGGCAAAAGAATCAAGTTTTTGGGCCACAGGACATGCCTAAAGCATATTCAAGATGCAAAACGACGATAATTTTGTTCGAAAAGTAAACCTGATGGGCGTGGCATATTTTTGCGCCTGCTTGTTCAAGGTACCTGGACATAGCCAAGGCTATGTCCAGCGCACTTTTCACAAACATTCATATTCATCAAAAATCTGAACACGCATAAGTGCACATAACACAGGACGACACTCCCTAAGGTTTGATGCAATTTTAAATGCAATAACAATAAGTACAAAAAATACTTCTAAATCTGCGATAATGCGATTCATTTTTATTCACCAACGTGACGTTTGCCTTGCACTCCAAAAAAATCACCCTATTTGATATTTTTTTGTGCCTGATACAGCAGCGCCAGCTTGTGTTACAGATGACGCGCCGAGAAGTGATCAGCCGATACCGCGGCTCACTCCTGGGATTGCTTTGGTCATTTGTCACGCCATTATTGATGCTTGCTATTTACACGTTTGTTTTTAGTGTTGTTTTCAAAGTACGTTTGGAACATATCGACAGTCTTGACAACAAATATGAATTTGCCCTTTTACTGTTTGCAGGATTGATCGTTTTCAATCTGTTTTCCGAATGTATCTCGCGCGCGCCGTCACTGGTTTTGAACAATACCAACTATGTCAAGCGAGTCGTCTTTCCTTTGGAAATTTTACCGTGGGTGACACTTGGCGCGGCAATTTTCCATGCATGCATCAGCTATTTTGTTTTATTTGTTTTTTTAATTGCAGCCGGTTTATCGATGTCCTGGACGGTATTATTGTTACCCATTATATTGATACCGTTTCTGTTTTTGATCATGGGATTATCCTGGTTACTTGCATCAATCGGCGTTTTCATGCGGGATATTAGTCAGTTTATCGGCCTGGTTTTAACCATGTTGCTGTTTATGAGCCCCATTTTTTACCCCGCCTCAGCGTTACCCGAGTCCGTTCGTGATTATCTGTATCTGAATCCCTTGACTTTTATCATCGAACAATCGCGCGCAGTTATTCTGTTTGGAAACCTTCCCGATTGGAAAGGCATCATCATCTATTTTATTATCGGCATTTTGACAGCGTGGGCCGGATTACTTTGGTTCCAGAAAACACGCAAGGGTTTCGCCGATGTTCTCTAAATCAGTCTCTGGAACAGAGACCAGCATACCCACCGATCACAACACAGCCCCTGCGATTCAGGCAATCAATCTGTCCAAATGCTATCAGTTATACAATCACCCACGTGACCGGCTCAAACAATTCCTGTGGCGCGGGAAACGAAATTTTTTTCGGGAACTCTGGGCGTTACACCGCATTGATCTGACCATCTCCCATGGTGAAATTGTCGGCATTGTCGGACAAAATGGCTCCGGAAAATCGACATTGCTGCAACTCATCTGTGGCACACTTACTCCCACCAGCGGAGAAATTCATATCGACGGGCGCATCGCCGCACTGCTGGAACTGGGCGCCGGCTTTAACCCCGAATTTACAGGGCGTGAAAATATTTACATGAGTGCTACTATATTAGGGTTGAGTTCGGACGATATCGAAGACCGTATAGAAGACATCATTGATTTTTCAGGCATTCGTGATTTTATCGATCAACCTGTTAAAACTTACTCAAGCGGCATGTTTGTTAGACTTGCGTTTTCTGTCTCCATTAACGTAGACCCGGAAATCCTGGTCATCGACGAAGCGCTTTCTGTTGGAGACGGCGCTTTCTCGCGCAAATCATTTAGCCGCATCATGCAATTGCGTGACGCGGGCAAGACGATTCTGTTCTGCTCTCATTCCATGTTTCAAATCGAATCACTATGTTCCCGGGCCATATGGCTTGATCATGGAAAAATGATAGCTGACGGAGAAACCGCCAAAGTGGTTACAGACTATCAGCAGTTTCTTGACAAAAGTGCATTATCACCGGACAACGGAAATTTTTCCGCCATGAAGGATGATAAGGATACAGATACGGATACGGATTCCGAGTCGCCCCTCAAACAATCCCGGTTCATTTCCGGAAGCGCTCATCTGACAGGCGTCAAAATCTTCATTGATGGTGAAAACAATCTGAACAAACCGATTATAAGCAACAAGTCTTGTCTCTCGCTTATCATTGCATTCAAATCCGATCCGGCCTTGCCCTGTCCCAACGTTGCCGTTACCATTCAAACCATGGATGCACGCACCATCACCAGCGCAGCAACATGGGAAGATCAGATTACCCCCACGCGTCACCCGGATGGTACCGGTAGTATCACATTGAACATTGATTCGATCCCATTGCTTAAAGGCGACTACCTAGTTAGCGTACATCTGCTCTGTGAACGCGGCATTCATATTTACGAATCCGCCCAAGGCATCGCAACACTTTCCGTAACACAAGAAGGCCGGTTACGGGGGTTTTTTGTGCTACCGCATCGCTGGAATAATGAAAACAACCATAACGGCCAACTTTATTAATTATGCCAGCAAACAATTCAAACAAAAAATGGCAATGTCGATGGGCCACCGCACAAGATCAGCACGACCTGCTTAGTCTTTTTTCAACCGCTTTCGGAAAACCAATGCCTAACGATTTATGGCAATGGAAATATGTGCTTCAGGATAAACCCGGTATGCTGGCACATGTTGCTGACACCATCGTCGCCTATTACGGCGGTATGCCGCGAACATTTCATTTAAACGGCACAGCAATACAAGCAGTACAAATTTGTGACGTAATGGTAGCACCCGAAATGCGCGGTATTTTGACGCGCAGAGGTCCCTTCATGCAAACTGCCGATACTTTTTTGACTGAAAAAGCCGGGCAAAACAAACCTTATCGCTTTGCTTTCGGCTTTCCTTCCGACAGGCATGCCAGACTGGGCGAAAAATCCGGCTGGTATAAGCGTTCCGACACCTTCCTTGAAGCTCACTGGACAACAAGAAATCATCAGTCGTCATTACCTTTTTTATACAAAACAAGACCAATAACAACACCGGTCATAGAAAAAATCAATTCTGTTTGGAAAACCATGCAATCTGCTTTACCCAATTGCCTGGTTCCGCAAAAAGACACAGATTTTTTCAACTGGCGCTACCTAAACCATCCTTGCCATGCCTATTCGGTCTATAGCGTCGCCAATCGTTGGTCAAATGATATTGTCGGTATTTTTGTTCTGCGTGATCACAGTGCCAGTCAAAGCATGGAGCTCATTGATTTACTTTGCATGCCTGATAAAATGGACATTCTTTTAAAAACCGCATTGACGATCGCTAAACGTTGCAACAGAGAACAACTTTTTAGCTGGTTAACCCCTGCTGTACTCAAATATCTGCCAGAACCTACAACTATAAAAGAAGTCTCCGGTGTTTACGTCACTCCGGATTACAAGCAGATCATTGACAATAAAAAACTAAGCTGGTGGCTTATCGGCGGAGATACCGATCATCGCTAATCCCTCAGCCCCCGCCTGATTCATCGACCATGCATACCCATCAAGCAAGCCCCATCAATTTATATATTGAATTGTTGCGCGGCATCGCTGCAGTCATGGTCATGCTGTGTCATTATGCGGTGTTTATTCAGGGGGAGGAACGCAGCTGGCTGAATTTTTTCTATACTGGCGTTGATTTCTTTTTTGTTATCAGCGGGTT
>JAGRFM010000091.1 GCA_020446045.1 Nitrosomonas sp. | reverse complement strand
TTGGTGTGATATGTTTTCCAGGCAAGTTCTTTCTCCTATTCAATAGGGTAAGAACTTATTCTGGCGTCCACACTCAACCGGTCAAGATAATTGTCGTCTGACCGGACAGGTTAATTGTCGTCTAATATAATGCGGAACGCCTATGTACTGGTTTTCTCACACCCTCTACCCCGTTATATGTATCTATAATATGTTTAAGCTGATTGATTGGTTGACCGCTTGCCTCATTGAAAGCAATTAAACGTCTAAAATAATGTCCATTTCTGTTTTGTTTATCTTTTTTCACATGCTTCCAAATATTTTCAAAACGTTCAAAGACTGTGCTCTGATCACCAGTGGCAAGGCTTTTCGGAAATATCGTGCTGGCAGTTGTTTCAAGTGAGTTCTGCCCTATTCGTTTAAGAAACTCATTGAGGTCATTTTCCAGTTCTACTTGATAATCAGGGACTGAATTGTTAACAGAAAAATTCGCTACGAGTGGTACAATTTCGGTACTCGCGCTATCAGCTATAGCAATCAGTATTTTTAACCAGCATTCTGTTATTGAATTTCCACGTACAATCATTCTTCCTCGTATTTGTATTGATAAAGCCCTTGGAACTTGTGTTGACTAGCTTTCAAAAAACAACTCCAGTCCCCACTAAAAATACGTGTGATACCGGGAGCCGTTGCCATATAAATAATTTTTTGACTATTTGGAATATGTTTAATTCTACTTTGTCAGATTATTCCAAAGCCACTTTTTGTCGGGCAGAAGACTGTTTAGCGCTGAGCCGTCGTTGGTGTCGCTTATGAATAATGCCAGCCAAATCCTCTGCTGTGAGTTGTCTTCGCGGCAGCATGTGCGCTAATGCGGTCACCAAGTCATTGAAGGATAACATCGGCCATTGCTTGCGTCCCAGTATCTTTTGCTTGACCAGAAATAGCGTTGCCAGCATGACAAGCGCCATGTGGTGATGCCATGCATCCCATCGACGTACTTGATAATCGGACATGCCGCATTCGCTTTTCGCTTCATGAAAGTTGTGTTCGATGAAGAAACGCTGGGCCTGTATCTGTGCCAGTTTCTGTAACGGTGTTTCAAGTGGTGCGTTGGATAAGCAATAATGCGATACTTCGTTTGTGCCGACTTCCCGTCTGACCAACAAGTGCCAGCGATGCGCCTGTTCCTCGGCACCATTCCATACCCATACTAACGCATGAAGATATTCTGCTTCCAGTGCACCTTTTTCACCTTCGCGTAGTTGAACACGCCACCAGGCCGTGTCCGGCTGTTTAGATACCCATTGATCAACACGTATCGGGCTACTTTGTGCTTTCAAGTGTTTCGGCTGCTTGCCGTGGCCATTCCAAGTAGGAATGCCGGGCTTTGGATCTTCATGATAAACCATCTGTCGACAATGAACATCGGCGACAAATGTGCAATCAAGACTATCAATACCACGCAAAAAAGCTGGATCCTTACCATAACCACCGTCAACACCGACATAGCCGAAGCGTACGCCACGTTGCAGCGCTGTTTCAATCATCGACAGCGCAATCGTGCTTTTACCCTGATAATGTTGAGCTGAATCGGGTATTGCAGCCTTCTTGCAACGTTCCGAATCATTCGCCCAATGTTCCGGCAAATACAGGCGCGCATCAATTAAGCTGGCCATGCTGTTGGAGCACAAGCTGGCAAATACACCAACCTGGCAATTGTCCACCTTACCCAGCCGTCCATTCCATTGTCGACCAACCCCCGCTGAGGACTCGCCTTTTTTAGCAAAACCGCTCTCGTCAATAATCAGAATAGCTTCAGTTCCACCCAACAATGCATTCGTTTCATACGCGATCTGATTCCTAAAGCCGACCCAGTCGATCGCATTTGATGTCAGCATGTGTTGCATCGCCTGGTGATCAACTTCATTGACCTCACCCATGCGCAACATATTCGCCCGTTCCGACTGAAAAAGTCCTCGCAGATAACCATAAAATGTCGTTGTCGCATCGCGCGTCGAGGATACAAAAAATGATGAAAATGAAGATAAATGCGCACTAAGTGCTTCAGGTAGACCCTGAAGGGCATATTTGAGAGACTGTTTAGTATTTTCACGGCATAATCGTGATTAACTTATATAAAACAAGGTGTTATTATATAATATTTGAGCTTTGGTGTAAATTTTTTAATCTGACAAAGTAGAATTAAATTGATATGGTAATAGCATGAACAATAGGTTTTTGTGTGGTTGATGGGGTGGATTTGGAAACAACGGTGCATTATAGGTATGAATCGTAACTGTTTAAAGTGAAAATTATCACTTTCATGGGGAAGATTTTTCTTTGAATGCGCTTTGCTTTGTTTAAGTGTTTTTCTACGATATGCAGATCTTTCAAAAGCTTTGGTCATTTCTTTAATATCCTTTCTATTGATGACTTTGGCATTTTCTTTTGATGCATGACACTTTGCCAAGGTGTTAAATACTTTAACAAAGTTTGCTGAAGAAGAACTGAACAGCGTTATGAAAAAGGCCGGCTATTGCGCCGGCCTTTGTTGAAATTTGTGTGGATTTATTTGATAAGCAACTTTTTTGCTGAGTATTATTCTTCGTGATATTTCCCGCCGCTCTGGATGCAGGTTTCTTCAATGGTTGTCGCATCCCAGTCATGTTGTTTTTCCGTGCCAGCGTAATAGTGTTTGTCAAAAACAAGCCCATCCGGGTCTTTGTAGCGTTCACAATACCCGATCCGGTCTTCATCGGGACAAAGCGCGCCGACAGTACAATGCCTGGTAATCAATTGCCTGTCTGCTGCAGATAACGTATTCAGCCGGTATTCTTCACAAATACCTTGCCGTTTGATGCGTTCGCAAATGACAAAACCACTGGGGTCTGCGTGTGAACTTGAGCTGCTATAGACAGTACCTGCCTGCAGTGCCAATAGTGAAATCAAACCGATTAAATGTAAAATAATTTTATAAAACACGGGTTTCATCGTTTGCATCTTTTAAATCTGTTGGTTTCAGGAATGTTTTTTATCGTAGTCAATGGCTTGTGGAATTGCAGCTTTGAGATAATAAATCATCGACCATAGTGTCAGGAATGCCGCGGCATAAATCAGCCAGGTGCCTATTTCCTGCGCATTATAGCCTTCTGTCAGATCGGTATGATAAAGCAGCAAAGGAATGGCAATCATCTGTGCTGTCGTTTTGATTTTCCCCAGGAAGGAAACCGCAACACTTTTCGATTTGCCGATTTGCGCCATCCATTCGCGTAAAGCGGATACCGCAATTTCACGGCCGATAATAATCAAGGCAATGGGCGCGCCGAGCCGGTCGAGGTGAACGAGTACAATCAGTGCGGCGGCAACCATGAGTTTATCCGCCACAGGATCGAGAAACGCACCAAACGCCGAGGTCTGGTTTAATAGCCGGGCGAGGAAACCGTCCAGCCAGTCGGTTATTGCGGCACTGGCAAAAATGATGGTTGCCGCCAGATTTTTTTGCATCGGTGTCAACCAGCTATCCGGTAAATAAAAGATACCTACGAACAGGGGGATGGCCAGAATTCTTAACCATGTCAGCAGGTTGGGCAAATTATAAGGCATAGCACTCAATGCCGTATCGGCATTTATTATTAATTGGTGTCAATCAGAATTTTCTCAGTTAATCTGTAAAGATTTGTTAATTTTTCAATGTTAGCAGTTAACGAAAACCGCGTACAAGTTAACGGGCATTTTGAATATTTTTCAATGTAACGCCCGATAAATTTTTTCAGCAAGTTTTCTACTGACTCCTTCCGTCTGTGCAAGTTCTTCAATACTTGCGGTCTGTACTCCTTTGAGGCCGCCAAAACGACTCAGTAACCCCTGGCGCCGTTTCGCGCCAATACCGCTGATGTCTTCCAGCGTTGAAGTGGTGCGTGCTTTGTTACGCCGGCCACGGTGTCCGTGAATCGCAAAGCGATGTGCTTCGTCGCGGATTTGCTGAATCAGATGCAGCGCTGTATGATCATTCGGCAATTGTAACGGCTTTTGTTGTCCTGGAAAAATCAACTGCTCCAGCCCCGGCTTGCGTCCTTCGCCTTTTGCAATCCCCATCAGGTTGGCGTCGCTGATGCCGAGTTCATCCAATGCTTCCTTGGCTGCATTGACTTGACCTCTGCCGCCGTCAATCATAATCAAGTCGGGCAGACTGCCTTCTCCCTGAACGACTTTATGATAACGCCGGTTCAAGGCATCACGTAGCGCGGCGTAATCGTCACCGGGCGTGATGTCTTTAATATTAAAACGGCGGTATTCATTATTGCGCATGGCAAACTGATCGTAGACGACGCAGGATGCGACGGTCGCTTCGCCCATGGTGTGGCTGATATCGAAACATTCAATGCGCATCAGTCCATTCATGTTCAGTACCCGTTGCAGTGCGACCAACCGTTCTTCCTGGCTGGCCTTGAGGCTTATTTGCTGCTGCAAAGCGAGCCGTGCATTTTCAGCAGCCATTTTAAGCCACATACGCCGTTCGCCGATTGGATTCAGATTAATGGTGACTTTATGACCGGACTGCTCGGACAGCAAATCTTCCAGCACTTCGCGGTGTATTGTTCGATCGACGATAATCTGGCCCGGTACACTGCGGTTCAAGTAATGCTGTGCCAGAAAAGCCTCGATGACAGATGACAGGTTGTAGCCGTCGGCATTCTGTGGGAAAAAGCTTTTGTCACCCAGGTGACGTCCTCCTCTGACCATGGCCAGCGTCACGCAAACCTTGTTGTTGTCGTTTTCGCGTCCATCTTCAAATCCGGCGCATGCGACAATGTCTGCATCCATGGCCTTGCCGCTATCCATAAACTGTTTTTCCTGAATTTTACGCAGCGCCTGCATCTGGTCGCGCAATACGGCAGCATGCTCGTATTCCAGGTTATCCGAAGCCTGCTGCATTTTGTGGGCGATGCCGTCTATGACCTCGGTTTGTTTGCCTTGCAAAAACAGCGTTGCGCTCTGCACGTCTTCCTGGTAATCCGGCTGTGAAATCAGATTGACACACGGCCCGCTGCAGCGTTTGATCTGATACAGCAGGCAGGGGCGGGTGCGATTGGAAAAGACGCTGTCCTCGCAGGTGCGCAAACGGAAAACCTTTTGCAGCAGTTGTATGCTTTCGCGCACGATGCCGGCATTCGGAAACGGGCCGTAATACTGATGTGTTTTTTCCAGCATGCCACGGTAAAAACCAAGACGCGGATAATCGTGCCCGCTCAGGATAATATAAGGATAAGTTTTGTCGTCGCGGAACAGAATATTGTAGCGCGGCTTGAGGCTTTTGATGAGATTGTTTTCCAACAGCAGCGCTTCGGCTTCCGAACGCGTCACGGTGGTTTCGATTCCCGTGATATGCGATACCATCAGTTGCGTGCGCGGCGCCAGTCCGGTTTTCTGGAAATACGACGAAACGCGTTTTTTCAGATCGATCGCTTTACCGACATAAATAACTTCGCTTTTTTCATTCAGCATCCGGTAAACACCAGGCTGTGCGGGCAGGTTCTTGCAAAAGCTCCTGGCGTCGAAAGCTTCGATCGATTTATTTTGGTTAACGGTTTGTGTCAAATCGTTTTGCTCGCGTTTAGGGTGTCCTTTATTCTTTCTTGCCGAGCAAGGTGCCACCTATCGCCCAGTTTTCATGCGGCACTTCTTCAAAGGTAATATAAGTGTATTGCTTTGATTTATTGGCGACACGTGCAAACGTATCGGTTATTTCATCGGCGATTTGTGCTTTTTGATCGCTATTCAGCGTCCCTGCGACACGGATATGGATATAAGGCATAAAGAGTAGTCTCCCATTTATTGGTTATTAAGCAAGTCGGCGGCAATGGTGGCGAAAATCTGTTCGAACATGGCTGCCGTCAATCGTTTGGTTTGCGTATTGTAGCGGCTGCAGTGATAACTGTCATACAGTCTGGCCGCATGATCCGGCAGCGGGTAGATTGCGCCGTGTGTAAAAGCATAATCCTTTAAACGCAGTCCCAGACCGCGCAGTACGGCTTGATGGGCGATAGTGCCCAACGCCAGTATCGCTTTGCCGTCGCTTTGCAGGAATGACCGGATTTCTGTTTGCAGATAATGGTTGCATTGCCGTATTTCGTCGGGATTGGGCTTGTTTTGCGGTGGCAGGCATTTCACTGCGTTGGTGATGCGGCAGTTCATCAAGCGCAGATCATCATGGTGTGATACCGATTCGGCATGGCTGGCAAAGCCAAACTTATGCAGCGTTTGATACAACAAAATGCCGGCATAGTCACCCGTAAACGGACGGCCGGTGCGGTTGGCGCCATGCATGCCGGGCGCCAGTCCGACAATTAGCAGTTTGGCATCGGGATCGCCAAACGCATCCACTGGCCGCGCGTGATAATCAGGATATTGTGTTTTAACCGAATCCAGGAATGTTGCCAGCCGTTCGCACTGGCGGCAATCGCTTGGTTCAGGAGGGTAATTGGCTTTTATAGTAGAATGTGCAGGCATTAAAAATTAAGGATTGGTTCAATAATATTGTGACGAATAGCATTAATAATACCGCTTCTAGAACTTTTTTTGGGTACCGGGCATTGCAATGGCACACACCGTGCACACGACCCGGTTAATGTTTAACGTTAGGCTTGTCACTGCCCTGTGTATGTTTCAGCGGATACTGCTATGGCTACTGTGTGCAGGTCTGTTCATGGTCAGCAGTAAGGTTATTTTGGCGGATTCCTTCCTGACGCCCAAAAAACTCACGCAGCCTGATATTGTGAAGCTGTCCGCACCGCAATCGATCAAGAATTTCCTCAAGGAACATATCCGTTTTCCCGAAGAACCGTTTGCCAACACCATGGCGCAGCGTGCCTTTTTACGCAGAACGAAACAGGATATCCAGGAACTGTTAACAACGCAGGGTTATTTTTCCCCGACCGTGTCGTTTGATCAAAAAATTAAAGACGATATTGAAATCCCGGTTATCAAGGTTGATCCGGGGCCGCAGGCGCTGGTCGAATCGTTAACCATAGCGTTTCAGGGAGCCATTACCAAAGACGATGAAAAACAACAAAGAAGACTGGAACGATGGCGTAAGGCCTGGCCGCTCAAAATCGGAAAACCGTTCCGTTCAGCCGACTGGGAAGAAGCCAAAGCAGCGTTGCTGTCCGAGGTGACTTTCAAAAAGTATGCCGCAGCCAGTATCGTTCACAGCGAAGCGGTAGTTGACCGGGAGAATGCGCAAGTGGTGCTGCATGTCGTCATCGATTCAGGGCCGGTTTTTTATTTTGGTGAACTGGAAATTGATGGACTGGAACGCTATGACCCGGAGATGATCGAAAATTACCGCCCGTTTCGTCAGGGTGAGCCGTACAGTAAAGAACGCATGCATTTGTTTCAGATCGCACTGCAAAGCATCCCGCATTTTGGCAATGTGTCCGTCAATATCGATCCGGATATCTCAAAACATGAAGCGGTGCCGGTTCATGTTTCGGTCACTGAAATTAAATCGCAGCGGATTGCCATCGGTGGCGGATACAGTTCGAATAACGGTGCGCGCGCCGAACTGAATTACAGCAATCACAATTTTCTGGATCGCGCCTGGAATTTCAATACGACGATACGGCTGGAACAAAAAAGGCAGACCTTTTTTACCGGTGTGAATACCTTGCCCGACCAGAACAATATTTATTATTCCGCCGGTGCGAGCATGCAGCGAACCGATATTGAAGGTTTGACCACGGTCATGCAGCGTGTAGACAGTGCGCGGATTTATCAGACCAGAAATATGCAGCGGCAGTATTCGTTAAGCTGGCAACGGGAGGAAAAACGGCCCGAAGGTGCGGCGAATCAAATCAATAAAGCGCTGGCGCTGGATTTTCGTTTCCGCTATCACTTTGTCGATGATCCGGTGAATATCCGGCGTGGCAGTATATCGGAAGTCCGCGTCGGCGGGGCTACCAAGGCTGTGCTGTCGGACCAGAATTTTGTCCGCGTATACGGCCGGCAACAAAACTGGTGGCCTGTCGGCAAGCGCGATGTGATCTATTTGCGCGGTGAGGCCGGTTATACCTTTGCGCCATCACGCTTTGGCATCCCGCAGGAATATCTGTTTCGGGCGGGCGGTATTCAGTCGGTGCGTGGCTACGATTTCTTGAGTTTGGGTGTAAGAGAGGGCGATGCCATCGTGGGTGGCAGGGCGATGGCGACCGGAACACTCGAATACACGCATTGGTTTTTCCAGAATTGGGGCGCGGCGGCTTTTGTCGATGCCGGTAGCGCGGCTGACAGTATCAAAGATATGGATTTGTTTATCGGTTATGGCGCCGGTGCACGCTGGCGCAGCCCTGCCGGCCCGCTGGCGCTGGATCTGGCAAGATCGCATAAAACCGGTACGTTACGGGTGCATTTTTCCATGGTGGTTAATTTCTGATGGTTGATCAAGAAAGCGGCGTTCAACAAACCGTTATCAACAAACCGGGCCGCCGTTGGATTCGATGGCTGGCCGGTATCGTGTTGATGACAGTGGTTGCGATGGCTGGTGGCGGTTACTGGTTGCTGAATACAGCCTCCGGACTAAAAGGACTGCTCGCAACGGTGGAACGGCTCAGTGACGAAACTGTACGGTTTGAAAACGTGGAAGGAATTGCCACCGCCATGCGAGTCGGCAGGTTGCATTATCAGGATGAATCCTCGCAACTGGAGATCCGGCAATTGAAAATAAACTGGTCGCCGGGCCGGTTATTGAACGGTAAACTGCTAATCCATACCGTCAATATTCGGGCAGTTGATATTTATAGTCAATCGTCTGACGATGAAACCACGTTACCCGACGATTTGTCATTGCCCGTCGATCTGGTCATAGAAAATCTGCTGATTGGCGCGTTGCAGGTTTATTCCATTGGCGATAAATTTGCCGAATCAGGCGAATCGCAGCAACCCGATTTTGCACTGACCGGTTTGTCGACGCGTCTGGAAACCGATTCATGGCAACACCGAATCAGCCATCTTGCATTCAATTCCATGGCTGGCGCACTCAAAGCGTCGGGACAGATCGAAACAACTTCGCCGTTCAACCTGAAAGCTTCCCTGCGCCTGGATGATTCGGAAAAATGGGGTGCCACGCACATGGCTGTTTCGGGGACGCTGGAACAAATGGATGTTAAACTGCGGCATCGCAATTTACCCTTGCGGGGATTTGTCGATGCACAACTACGACCGTTTGCTTCGAGTTCTCTGGCCATGGTCAAGACGCTCAACGCGGTGATTGGCGATCTTAATCCAGCGGAATTTGACTCCGAAATGCCGCAGGCCAATCTCTCTATGCAGCTAAAACTCCAGTCTGCTGATACCGACGAATCCAGCGATGCCAATCACTTGCAAGGCTTTTTAAGAATAAAAAACAGCAACGTTACTTCACTGGATCAGGACGGATTGCCGCTGACCACACTGCAAACCAAAGTCATGATATCGGAAGATGCCGTAAAACTGGATGATCTCGAAATCGAACTTGCCGGAAAAGGGCGTGTTTCCGGTAACGTATCCTGGCAGATCAACCAGGCATTCGGGCTGGCCGAACTCGCTGTCAGCAATCTGAATCCGGCTGCTATCGATACACAATTGCAGGCTGCCAGTATCAACGGCACGATAAACCTGACCGGTGATACGGATCAGCAACAATTCAACGTCAAATTGAGCGATAAAACATTGAAACTCGATGCCGCAGCGGTTCACAGTGCTGATCGGATCGTACTTGAACGGCTCAGTCTGAGGCATGGCCAATCCAATCTGACCGGGTCGGGCGAATTGAATCTGGCTGGAGAAAATACATCGGATAATAGCCAGTCGTTTAATTTTACCGGCCAGTTGAGTCAATTCAATATCGCCGATTTTGTCCAGGGGCATGAATCCAATCTGAATCTGAAACTGGTGGTTGCGGGTAATCTATCGCCCGAACTGACCGCTACACTCGATTACCACTTTGAACAAAGCCACTTGAACCGCCAGCCGGTTAACGGAAAGGGTAAGGTCGAATTTATACAGCCAATGGCCGTTGCCACGCAGACCGATTTGCAAATCGGCTCGAACAGTCTTAAGGCCCACGGTAAATTGGGTAATCTGGGCGATACGCTATCGCTGCATATCGATGCACCCATGTTGGCGCAAACAGGCTTGGGATTATCGGGTGCGCTCAACGCGCAAATCGATTTGCACGGTACGCTGGATATGCCTGCAATTGACTTTGAAATCGACAGCAAGCAACTGGGCCTGCCCGGCGATCTTTCGATGGGTAGCCTGAATGCGGCAGGCAAGCTGCATGACGAAATAGTGGTACTTAAACTGACTGCCAGTCAGGTCAGTGACGCAGGGAAAAAACAAAAGAAACTGTTCGACCAGTTTGACCTTGGTGTTGACGGCAAAATCCGGCAACATGTTATTCTGGCTGATTTGCACATTGACGACGAGCAGACGGTTACGTTACGTGCGGAAGGAGGATTGGCCGGTTTCACTCAAACGGAATCCGCACCGGTTTGGGAAGGTTTGATATCGGCGTTAACCGTTACCGGGCAACTGCCGGTGAAATTACTGTCACCGGCATCTGTCAAGCTGGGCAGTGATCAGGCCGCCATCGATCATGTTCAACTCGCCGTGGCGGGCGGTACGGCAACGATTGAGAAGACCTTCTGGTCACCCGAAAGATGGAACAGTACAGGTCAGTTCGCAGCAATCGGATTGCATCCCGGCAGTGAACTGATTCCCAAAGAAAATATACTGCAGCTGGGTGGAAAATGGGCCATCCAGTCTCGAGGTTCGCTCGAAGGTGACATTGAAATTTTCCGGGAAAAAGGCGATTGGTATCTGCCGGGCGATTTTCCGCATGCTCTCGGGATCAATGCATTGACATTCCGTGCGCAGGCTGGTAATGGTCAATTAACCGGGCAATTTGAGCTGGTCAGCGAACATATAGGCAATGTGAATGCAAAAATAGCCTTGCCCATTGCTTATTCGAAAACAAACAACTTTTTCCCTTCGGGTACGCCGCTGAATGGCGAATTGAACCTGAAAACACCCGATCTATCCTGGCTCGATCATCTGGTTGACGGCACGCTGCAATCCGGCGGTGAACTCGAATTGCAGGCGAAAATTGCAGGCACGTTGGACAAACCTGTTTTTCAAGGCAGCGTTACCGGTAAACAGCTTGCTTTTGCATTGCCCGAACAGGGGCTGAATCTTGATCAGGGACAGTTGGCCGCTCGTTTCGATGAGTCTGCATTGCATATCGACCGGTTGCATTTTGTGTCACCCCAGGAATCACCGCCCCAAGACCGTCTGTTGAAAAAACTGAAGCTTGACGATAAACCAGGGTCTGTTGAAATCACCGGTTCGCTTGGGTTTAGTGAAAACGCGCACCAGTTAAGCGTTGTGCTGGATCATGTTTATCTCGTGCATCCGCCGCATTACTGGATTGTCGCGTCGGGCGCCAGCACTGCGAAAATGTTCAATAACGTGCTTGATTTTGATGGAGATATTACCGCAGATGCCGGACTTATTACGCAACCGCCAATAACCCGGCCTGAACTTGCCAGCGATATCGTGTTCAAGGACGATGAAGCCGAATCTCAAAGTGCATCAGAAGCCGACGAGCAATCAACGATTGTCAATCTGCATGCCGATCTCAATCTGGGTAAACAGTTTTTTCTGCGTGTTGCAGGGCTTGAAGGGCGGCTCGACGGCAGCCTGCTGATACAAAACGACGAGAAAGGCGCGTTAAGCGCAATCGGTTCAATCGCCACGCGGAGTACAACGTATAAAGCTTACGGGCAAAATCTCACTGTGGAGCGCGG
>JAGRFM010000090.1 GCA_020446045.1 Nitrosomonas sp. | reverse complement strand
TGTTGCGCGGCATCGCTGCAGTCATGGTCATGCTGTGTCATTATGCGGTGTTTATTCAGGGGGAGGAACGCAGCTGGCTGAATTTTTTCTATACTGGCGTTGATTTCTTTTTTGTTATCAGCGGGTTTGTTTTTGCACCCACGTTATTATCACCTGTGCGAGAAAATTTCAAGGCCTTTGCCATACGCCGCATATTCAGGATTTATCCTCTTTTTCTACTGGCGATCTTTGTGTACGCTTTACTGCCTCACAAATCATGGGATAACGGCATTATTTTGCAGCACGCCCTGTTCTTGCACACTACCATTTCGAAAGAAATTGCCTTTTACTATAATCCCGCCTTTTGGTCTTTGCCTGTCGAAATTGAATTTTATTTAATGATTTTGGCGCTGGTTTTTTTAAAAATCCGGAATTCTCGATCAGTATTATTCACATTATCCGTTATGTCGATTGCTGCAGGTTTGTGGTTGCATTATTACCTGCCCGACGATTCACATGCAAAACTGGTTCTAACGCATCACTTGCCAAAAATTCTGCCCGAATTTCTGCTCGGAACACTGGCCTACACAATAAGCCGGAATTGCAATAGATCACTCGGTATTTTTTTCGGGATTGCCGGCCTGGCGTTGCTATTTTTCCTGGGAAACGCCTTCGTCATGCATGGCGACACTGTTTCCCATATGACGCACGGGCAATTCAATCTGCTGTGTGCGCTGGGCTACCAATGGATCATTATTGCAGGCGTCGCATTATTACGCCAATCACAACATAAAGCGCCCTTTGCGCTGACCGCCACTTTTCTGGGCAATCTCAGTTATGGCGTATATCTGTTTCATAATGCCACGCCGCATATTTTGAAACTTTTTTTTGAGCTGGACGGCATTATTCTGCTTGCGGCATCAATGCTGGCCACATTTTTAATTGCCGGCATTCTCTATGCAATACTGGAAAACCCGATGCGAAATTTCGGTAAACATTATGCCTCGAAGTTTTACCAGGCATCTGTCAAACAACATCTTTAAACCCTACCACAGTCAATCATGAGCGCAAACCCCATATTTATTGGCGGCTTTAGAAGCGGCACAACATTATTAATCAACTTGCTGGGCATGCATTCAAACCTGGCTCCCTGGTTTGAAACAAAATCGCTCTGTGAAGCGCTGCGTTGGATGCACGTTATCAAAAATCCGGCAAACAAAAATTTCGAGAACAATTATACGACTCCTGCCGAAGCCACAGGCTTTAGTCAGGAAGCAGTCAGACAACGTATGCTCGGGCATATTGAACACACATTCGCCAGAATAGACGGCGCAAAACCGAGTGGCAAAGCCCATCATGAAAAATACCCCATCGGATTTGACTGTATAAGGTATTCCAAGGAAACCGCTTGCGCTGCATTAACCGACTGGGCAAAAACCACGTCGGTTAAATCAGACTATGACACCGTGTGTCATGCCACACGTCACTTAATCACAACTTTGGGGGAAAAGCAGTGTCAGGCTTTCAACCGCCCGGTATGGATCAACAAGACCCCCGAAATTGTACGTTTCTCTAAAGAACTCAGAGATGCCATGGGACCCTGTAAAATCATTTATCTCGTACGTAATGGCCTGAATGTTGTGGCATCAGCCCGGAAACTGGGTTGGGGAAATATTGAATCATTGGCTTTCAACTGGAAGACGCTATTTGAATACACACGGGATGCCATGCGAGATGACTCCGGCAATTATCTTGAATTACGCTATGAAGATTTAATTTCAAATCCACAAGATACGCTTGACAAGGTATTTGCATTTTGCGGACAACGCCTGGATGGAGAAGGCATTGTAAAAAGCTATAGACAACATTTTAGCAATAATGCTTTCAATCTATCCAGAATTGAAACGACGGGCAATTTAAGCCCTGAAGACATAATCAAATTCAATGCGATCGCAGGCAAATTACAGACCGAACTGGGTTATACCTCATAAAGGATACTTTTTCATGCCGTTTCAAAATAATAATATCGCGCACGTCCATTTTCAATCTATCACCTGCTTATAAATACTGAAACCGCCTGATCATTTCCGCTTCCGTTGCCATAACCTCAGCTTCAAGCGCTTCGGTATACTCAGCCGGAAATTTTGTTTTGTCACTGACATTGTAAGGCGGTAATGAACGTATAGCCTGTTCATCGAATGTTTCTCCCGCAGAGTTCAGCGCAAATACAAGGTCATTCACGAGGTTCTCATATTTCCCGGCAAACTCTATTTCATTTTGTTCATCGCCAACGAACTCAACCAGACTGCGGCCATAAATCCCCGGAAATTTATCCAGAACATTGCGTAAAAACTGATGAAAACTGTCTGACTGACAAGTCATATCCAATTGGTTTTTTTCATCCCAACCGTATGTCATTTTAAATTGCCAGTAAGAACGATACAGTCCCAGCGGATGCCTGACAAAGGCAAATTTGAATTTCTCAGGGTACGGACAATCCTTCAGCCCGATATGGGTATCGCCTGATATACTGAATTCCTGGCAGGGAATCCCTGCTGCAGCTATTGCTTTTTTGACCCATGTCCCCCCCGTTTTAGGCACATGAAAAAAACAGGATTTGGGTAGAATAAGCATAATCAATATTTTCCGGTAAACATTATCCTAAAAACCTCAGTTGGATGATGTTTAGAGTGCTTTGTTTTTTATTTTTGGCAAGGCGCAATGAGGCGAAATAACCCGTTATTACAACGAATTGCAACACCGCAAAAAGTAAAAAACAATGGGCTATAAGCATCATAGTGTGCTCACCATTCAGGTTAAGGCATTCTAAAGAAATTTATATTTCTATTCATTAGGTTGTATTTCCTTGTAACGGTCAACTGAGGTTTTTAGGATTATCTTGAATCAGGCATGAAAAGCGGATTACCCCCCCCCAGGGCTGATATGCACCGGTATTCTACAGCAGACAAGCTTTTAAATTGCTACAATATTGGGCGCATAAAACATTTTACTTCCGGATAGTCTTGTACCAACCCTATTACTCGCTTCACATTGATTAAGAATAACTTTAAGTTATAGATCGCATCGTTGGAAAATTTACTCATTCCCTATCAGGCTGTTAAAAAAATTACAGCGCATCGTGTTCTCGTATTTGCTCCCCATCCTGATGATGAAGTTTTCGGTTGTGGTGGAGCTATTTTGCATCATACAGCAGAAAATATACCTGTACGGGTTATCATTGTTACGAATGGCGGTTACGGCATCAACCCAAGTGAATTATCCGATTATGTCCGGCAAAGACAAAATGAAAGTATCAATGCTGCTTCGGTACTGAATTATGGAAAGCCCGTTTTCTGGCATTATAATGACCGTGATCTTCATTATGGCGAAACACTGATCACTGAAATTTTATCGGCAATTCATGATACTCGGGCCGATCTGGTTTACGCTCCGTCAGTCTACGAAATACACCCCGATCACCGGGCGCTCGGTATGGCAACCATGGAAGCCGTTCGTCGTAGCGAAAAGCAGATAAAGCTTGCGCTTTATGAAATCGGTCAGCCGATACAACCCAATCTGCTGCTCGACATCAGCGATCTAGCCGAACGTAAGATGGAAGCCATGCGTTGTTTCATATCGCAAAATGCAAAACAGCGTTACGACCTGGATATTGCCGCTCTCAATCGCTACCGTACCTACACCTTGCCTGCCGAAGTGACTGCTGCCGAGGCTTATATTCTGACAAACTCTGAAGAACTCGCGAGTGACCCGTTAAAACTTTACCAGTCCGAACATGCCCGCCAGCAAAAAGCGGGGTTGGCACTGGACACGGAAGACCTGCCGCTGGTCAGCGTCATTATCCGCAGCATGGATCGCCACACTTTGTCTGATGCCCTGGATTCAGTCGCATTACAGACATATCCCAATATTGAGGTTGTCTTAGTTAATGCGAAAGGTCACGGACACAGCGCTGTTGGCGATTGGTGCGGACGGTTTCCGCTACGCATGACATCAAACACCGAACCACTGCATCGTAGCAAAGCAGCAAATACCGGCCTGGAAACGGCTCGGGGAAAATATCTTATTTTCCTGGACGATGATGATTTTTTCAATCCGGACCATATTGCCACGCTCGTCAGCGAACTCAAAACACACAAACGCTTCCGTTGTGCCTACACCGGCGTGCGAGTCGATTATTACATCGACGATCAGCTCGTATCAGCGACTCAATTTAATGAACCGTTCGATCAACGAAAGCTTTGGGGAAGGAACTTTATTCCCATCCATGCCATGCTGTTTGAACATACGCTGGTAACCGAAGGTAGCGCATTTGATGAAAACCTAGATATTTTGGAAGACTGGGATTTCTGGATTCAAATTGCGCAACGCTGCAAAATACTGCATATCGACAAAATTACTGCAGTCTATCGCAACCATGGCGATTCCGGCATGGGTTCAAAACTGGATGAAACGTTTCTGCAACAAGCGCGCAGCAAAGTTTTCGAAAAATGGAAATCTCAATTCTCTGGCAAACAACTGGAGGATATGATCCTGTACTGGGAAGAAAAAGCCGCCGTTTTGAACGAACAGATTGCTGTCAAAAAACAAGAAATCCGTACAATACAGAATCGCATCAAACAACTTGAACAAGAACAGCATACCCATGCTTTACATGAACAATCCCTGCAGAAAACAATCAGCGCGCTACAGTCAGCAAACCGGAATTTAACCAATACCATCACCGAATTTACGCAATCCTCATCATGGAAAATCACTGCACCCTTGCGTTTTTTGGTGCGCATTCTCCGCGGCCAGCGACGTGAAGCCTGGAATGGCTTTCGACGCCGGATCCTGCCAATCGGTGGAAAAATCTTCAGGTTATTTCCCGCTCGTCTCCGCCTGCGCATGTTGCCCATCATTTATCGCCTGACCGGGCCTCTTTTTAAAGGTACCGAACACTATGAGTCCTGGCGCATACAACAAAATGATACGAATCAATTATTTCCGTCACATGCCCGAGGAACGCTCACGGGATTAACCGATATTGCCGACATTGCACCGCTGGATACGTTCCCAACCGGACGAATTGCCATCCATGCACATATTTTTTATGCCGACCTAATCAATGAATTTGGTTCGTTTCTAGAAAACATGCCTTACCGCTATGATTTATTCATATCGACTTCCAATGAAACGGACAAACAAGCATGTCAACGTACATTTTCCGGTCTGCCACACCTCAACCAATTAACGATTACCGTCGTACCCAATCGTGGCCGTGACATCGCACCGTTATTCTGTACTTTTGGTAACGAACTGCAACAGTACGACTATATTGCGCATATCCACAGTAAAAAATCGTTATATAGTCATGGTGCGGCTGATGGTTGGCGCGAATATTTATTAACGCATTTATTGGGCAGCTCCGAGCAAATCCGGAAAATTTTTACGCTGCTGACTAGCGACAAAAATATCGGTTTTGTTTATCCACAAAACTTTTCCGTCCTGCCCTATTGGGCAAACACCTGGCTCTCCAACAAAACCAGGGGGCATGCCTGGTGCAAAAAACTTGGAATTGCATCTGTTCCCTCAGGCTATTTCGATTTCCCTGCCGGATCAATGTTCTGGGCGCAAACCAAGGCCCTCCAGCCGCTATTCAATGCACAGCTCAAAATAGAAGACTTTCCCGAAGAAGCCGGACAAAACGATGCCACTCTCGCACATTGTATTGAGCGGCTATTTGTCCTGACAACACGCCATTCCGGATTGAATACCGTTATTCTTAAAGACAATCAATCACCGAATTGGTCACGCTGGCGTATTGATCAATATCTGCTGCATCAGAAGGAAAAAATTCACGCAATATTACAACGTTCGGATATTCGTATTGTCGTATTTGATATTTTTGACACATTAATCACTCGCCCGTTACTCAATCCTGAGCATGTCAAAGCTATTGTCGCCAGGCGTGCCGGCGGCAGAATCGGTGAACGTTACCTGGAATTTCGCGCCATGGCAGAGAATCAAGCACGCCAGATTGCCGGACGCGATGTTGGACTGGATTCGATTTTCCGGGAACTGGGCATTTTATCCGGCCTATCAGCCGATGAAATTGAGCAATTGCACCAACTTGAAATAACCATTGAAACATCAATCGTTGCACCACGGCAGGAAGCAGTCGATTTATTCCGGTTCGCTCAAGATCTTGGCAAACGCGTTATTTTGGCCAGCGACATGTATCTTCCCCAACCGGTGATAGAAAACATGTTAATCCATTGTGGCATCAGCGGTTGGCATGCTTTTTATTTGTCCGCCGCCAATGGACTACGGAAAGATACCGGTGACTTCTATCATCAACTGCTCAACGATGAACAAGTCTCAGCCAATTCGATATTGATCATCGGCGACAACGAGCAATCCGATGCACAAAAGCCCGGCGACATGAAGTTTCACGTAACGCATGTTATGCGCCCGGTAGAACTTGCTCGCGCAACGCCACGTCTTGAACCGATTATAGAAAATGCTTTCGCCCCCCCCGCCCAAAACGATCTGAATACCCAGCTCACCCTCGGCGCCATCGTCCAGGCGAACTTCCGGCCGCTGTTCTATCCGCAATTTAATCCTGCCGATTTTGTACCTGCCTCGCCCTGGGCC
>JAGRFM010000089.1 GCA_020446045.1 Nitrosomonas sp. | reverse complement strand
TTTACTTCTTCTCTTCGTGACTGCGCTATCTTTCATCCAACACGGCTAACGATCAAGACTCTAACCCAACCGTCTACCCAATCAGATCTTCCTCCTCTACCCATAGCTCAATTCACTTCGTTCCCTTTGCAAGAAGCTAGACTACTGAGTCAACTTCTTGCTGTCAAGTCGTTTTCTGTCGCAACACCATTACCCTATTCCAGGAACCTGTCGGACTTAAGCAATCGTAACGAACCAAGTGGAAGAAAGCATACGGTTTTTCTCAATTTTGTGGCGCTTTAACAACTATGCAACGAGAAATTGAGAGCAAACAAACCGTTATTCCATTGGCGCATTTGCTTAACCTCAAGACAGACAGACTCCTAACGAAATCAGTTATGACTTGGCTTCTTCTTTTGCTTTTTTACGATTCATAAAATAAAACGCTGCACCACCAACGACAAGAACCAACAACCCGATTTCCATCATACCAAAACCGCCGCCATGACCGTGATGACCACCACTCCCGCCGATTGCAAAGGGCACGCGACCTGCTACCACTACATTTCCATCACTATCTTTTCTTTCCAAAAGAATTTCATAATTTCCTCTTTTCAAGTCAGCAGAAACTACAATAATTCCTGATGGATGTTTCATGTACGGAATATAGTTAAGGCCATGCTCGGCAGCACTTGGATCCGAATGACCCGGACCTTCGTGTTCCATCACGTGATCTTCATGATCATGCATGTCATGTCCGCTATGGTCTTCATTTCCTACCGCATCATCTCCCGTTGATTCTGTTTTATCGGCGCGCCCAGCACCATGACCACCGTGCCCGCTATGACCGGCCTCCACCAGTCGTACTGCCAGTGGTATTTCACGTGAATCCCAATCAGGCAACTCTACTGTTAACTGCACTTTGCCAGGAGTGGGAATATTTTTACAAAATGAATGCAAAGGAGGGATATCACCCTCAGGCACCTCATATCCACTGAAAGACATGGGGAATTCACCACCTTTAATTTCACACCCGCCCGCATCATGATGGCCTTCATGAGCCAACATCAACTGCGCATATACGGGTAATGCCAAAAATGTAGCTAAAATTGCACCGCCAATTTTTAAACCCCATCCACGTCCAGAAACTTCCTTCATAATTTCTCCAAATTTTATAACTGTGAACTAATACTTTTACTATTGATATATGCCCTGCACTATACTGCCAGAACAAGTTAACTTAGCATTGTATAACATTCATTCGGAATATTAAATGAATGAATTGGTTTTACTGCGATTTCATTTTTTTATAAAAATTAGCAATTAACTTTCAATAGATTACCTTTCGAAGTACCCCGAGTAACATTTCCCGAGAGATGATTATAGACGCGCATCATGTTTCATTGCTTCTTCTATATTGACGCCCACCTCAGATTCACCACTAAACACCGTACCTAATTTGTTATTTTTCATATTCTCAAGATTCAGCTTATAAATGGTTGGGGATAACGGGAAATATTTGACCTCAGAAACCAATTCAGCTGCGTTATCCATGAAAAAATGTACAAAATCCTGGATTTCAGGTTTACCTGTCGAACGCGCATTGACATAAATAAACACCGGGCGAGACAATGGCTGATAACTTCCATTTTCAACAGTTTCTGCTGAAGGCAACACGCCACCAGTACCGCTGTCGATAGCAACAGCATGCACGCGTTTGCTATTTTCAATATAATACGCAAAGCCAAAAAAGCCCAACGCGTACATGTCGCTAGCAACACCTTGTACTAACACATTATCATCCTCAGAGGCCGTAAAATCACCTCGACTGGATTTCGCCCTTCCAACAATAGCTTCTGTAAAATATTCAAATGTTCCGGAATCCGCTCCAGGACCAAATAACTTTACGCGCTTATCCGGCCACGCCGCATTTACCTGGTTCCAGCTATTGACTCTCCCTTGCGCTGCTGGCTCCCAAAACTGTTTGAGTTGATCAACAGTCATCGTTTTACTCCAGTTATTTCTTGGATTGACTACAACGGTTAATGCATCTATAGCTATTGGCATTTCAATATATTGAACACCCGCTTTTTTGCATATCTCCATTTCCAGTTCTGTAATTGGACGAGAAGCATTGACGACATCCAATTCATCACGGCAGAACTTTTTGAATCCTCCTCCCGTTCCGGATATACCGACAGTCACACGGACTGCACCCCGCTTTGCAATCTGGAAGTCTTCTGCAACCGCTTCAATAATCGGATAAACCGTACTCGATCCATCAATCCTAACAATTGGACTCGAATAGGCCAGACCAATTGAAAAGAAACATGCGCATACAGCAATTATTTTAGTTATATTGAAAAATCTCAGCATTTTATTTACTCTCCAAAATTTCCACTTTATTAGGTCGTCGCATTGTATGACAGAATTGTTACATGTTGATGACAATGCAAGCCTGAATCGAGTACTATTTAATTCACACCATCACTCGCTGTTTGAACAACATCAGCAATTTGCTGTGCCCAGAAGCTCACTTTCTGATCCGACTCACCCTCGACCATAACGCGGATCACCGGTTCTGTCCCCGAGGCTCTCAACAACACACGCCCTTTTGTATTTAAATCCGATTCTGCTTCACCGACTACTGCTTGAATCGTTTTATCTTCACCAAAATCGAACGGCTTATTAATTCTTACATTGATTATCCGTTGCGGAAACAACGTAATATCCTGCATGAATTCCGTCAGCGTTAAATTATTTTCACGCAGCGCATACAAAACCTGTAAAGCAGCAATAATGCCATCACCGGTTGTATGCTTATCTCTGCAAATAATATGGCCAGATCCTTCACCACCAAGATACCAGTCATTTTCACACAACATTTCCATTACGTAGCGATCACCCACTTTTGCACGTAAAAAAGGAACACCCAGCTGTTTAAGTGCATTTTCTATCGCCAGGTTGGTCATCAGCGTCCCCACCACGCCACCTTTAAGAAAGCCATTCTGGTAGCGATGCTTGGCAATGATATAAACCAGCTGATCACCATCAAATAAAGCACCACATCCATCAACCATA
Source organism: Nitrosomonas sp. (assembly GCA_020446045.1). Taxonomy (GTDB): domain Bacteria; phylum Pseudomonadota; class Gammaproteobacteria; order Burkholderiales; family Nitrosomonadaceae; genus Nitrosomonas. Next base: position 11,181 of record JAGRFM010000089.1, on the reverse strand, counting down.
ATGAGGCGATCACCATCACCATCAAGGGCAATACCTAAATCAGCTCGATTCAGTCTAACCGATTCTATCAATGCAGAACAATTCGTTGCACCACACCCCCGATTTATATTCAAACCATTGGGTTCGTTCCCAATGACAAAAACTTCTGCACCCAATTCATGAAACACATGCTCGGAAATATGATACGTTGCGCCATGCGCGCAATCCACTACTATTCGAAGGCCACGCAGATCAAGTTGATAGGGAAAAGTACTTTTACAAAACTCGATATATCTCCCCGTCGCATCTTTGATACGCTGCACCTTTCCTATTTGCAATGAAGGCATGGTGATTATCGGCTCATTAATCCCCGATTCAATCTGCGCCTCTATTTCATCCGGTAATTTTGTGCCTTCTTGGGAAAAAAATTTAAAACCGTTATCTTCATAAGGGTTATGTGACGCTGAAATGACAATACCGGCTTGCAATCGCAAAGCACGAATCAAGTACGCAATTGCGGATGTTGGCATAGGTCCGGACAACAACACGTCAACACCGGCAGCAGATAAACCGGCTTCCAAAGCTGATTCCAGCATATAACCTGAAACACGTGTATCTTTACCAATCAACACGACAGGACGCTCTCCTTTTTTAAGATGCCAGTCCTTGGCCGCCAAAACTTTTCCTGCAGAAAACCCAAGGTGTAGAATGCGTTCCGGCGTAATAGGTTCTTCTCCTACTCGCCCCCTAATTCCGTCTGTTCCGAAAAGTTTTTTTGTCACAGTAAATCCTTAAGCAAAATGATTAATCGTTAATCCTTCCTAATTGCCACGATAGCCAAGTTATTTTAAAACCGATTATAATCCGGCCAAAAGTAATTGACCGATAACATATTCATATAGCACACAATAAAATACAATTTCGAAAAGGTATGAATTCTACCGAATTTTTACGTCATGGCAATTGGCGATTTGATATGTATGATTTGAATGAATAATTGCACCTTTGCAAGAAAGGTCATTTGAATTAGATTTAATTTAATTGGCAAGCCGGTATTCTTTTTCCTGTATTGCGGTATAAACAGCTAAAGCATCCTTCGTTGCTTTCACATCGTGCACACGCACAATAGTTGCACCGTTAATCAGTGCAATCAGAGCTGCAGCAACACTTTCATGTATGCGCTGATCCACCGGATTCCCGGTTATCATGCCAAGCATTGATTTTCTCGATATTCCAACCAATACCGGAACACCCAGACGATTAAATTGATCCAGGCGCCTTAACAACGAAAGATTATGCTGCAGCGTCTTTCCAAAACCGAAACCGGGATCAATGACAATACGCTCAAATGCTATACCTTGAGCCACAGCTGCTTGGATCCTTCCTTTCAGAAAATGATGCACGTCATCAACGATATCCTCATAGCGTGGATTATTTTGCATATCTTCCGGTTTACCCTGCATATGCATCAGACATACTGAAATTGTTTTGCTGGCAGCCACAACTTCTAATGCTCCGGGTGCTCTCAACGCATTAACGTCGTTGATCATGGCCGCACCTACCTTAATGGCATATTGCATCACTTCAGGCTTCGAGGTATCAACTGAAATCGGTATCGCCTCTGTAACCAATGCATCCAGAAGCGGCGATATACGTCTTAATTCTTCTTCAGCATCAACAGACTGACTGCCTGGCCGAGTTGACTCCCCTCCTATATCTATAATATCCGCGCCTTCATCCATAAGCTTCCTGGCTTGTTGCAAGGCTGAATCAACCGATAAAAATTCACCCCCATCGGAGAATGAATCCGGTGTTACATTCACCACTCCCATGATTAGCGGTTTTTTTGAAAAATCAATGTGATGCATTTTTTAGTGTCTATTATTGATAACAATGAAAACGGGATACGAATAATCCGTATCCCGCTTTGACAATTGTTACTGATTAAGAGATGGATTATATCAATCCGTTCCTTTTACCGCTTCTTGAGGAGGAATATTACTATCTGAATCCTTTTCATCTTCTGTAACCAAATCCTCTTCTTCAGTTTTTTCAGCCATAGATTGCGGCGGTTTTGGCGGACGCGGCGGCTTTCCTTCCATGATATCTTTAATCTGTTCGCTATCAATAGTTTCCCACTCCAGCAAAGCCTGCGTCATTGCCTCAATCTTATCCTTGTTTTCTTCAATCAATTTGCGTGCAAGTGCATATTGAGCATCAACAATTCGTCTGATTTCAGCATCGACTTTTTGCATTGTCGCTTCACTCAGATTTTTATGGGTTGTAACTGAACGCCCCAGAAAAACCTCACCCTCGTTTTCACCATAAACCATCGGGCCTAGTTCATCTGTCATACCCCATTGTGTTACCATTTGACGCGCCAGATCGGTTGCACGCTCAAAATCGTTGGATGCGCCTGTTGTCATCTGATCCATAAAGACTTCTTCTGCAATACGCCCACCAAACATAACTGCCAGTTTCTGCAGAATCTCTTCCCTTTCCATACTAAAACGATCTTCGGTCGGCAACTGCATTGTTACACCTAATGCACGGCCCCTTGGGATAATCGTTACTTTATGTACCGGGTCTGTTTTAGGCAAGAGATAAGCAACAACCGCATGGCCAGATTCATGGTAAGCGGTATTCTTACGTTCATGTTCCGGCATAACCACAGAACGTCTTTCAGCCCCCATAAAGATCTTGTCTTTAGCATTCTCAAAATCTTCCATGTCCACCAGCCGCTTATTTTTACGCGCTGCAAATAAAGCGGCTTCGTTGACCAGATTTGCCAGATCAGCACCTGACATACCCGGTGTACCCCGCGCAAGAATGTCTGCTTTAACATCCGGCGCCAATGGTACTTTGCGCATATGAACATTGAGAATCTGTTCCCGTCCGCGTATATCGGGCAACGGTACAGTCACCTGACGGTCAAAACGGCCCGGTCTCAATAAGGCAGGATCCAAAACGTCAGGACGGTTAGTAGCCGCTATCACGATAACGCCCAACGCTCCTTCAAAACCATCCATTTCAACGAGTAATTGATTGAGTGTTTGTTCGCGTTCGTCATTACCGCCACCAAGTCCGGCCCCGCGTTGACGACCGACCGCATCAATCTCATCAATGAAAATAATACAAGGGGCATGTTTCTTGGCTTGCTCGAACATATCCCGAACACGTGAAGCGCCCACACCAACAAACATTTCGACAAAATCAGAACCTGAAATACTGAAAAACGGCACTTGCGCTTCGCCTGCAATCGCACGCGCCAGCAGTGTTTTACCGGTACCCGGGCTTCCTACCATCAACACGCCTCTTGGAATCCGTCCACCCAGCTTCTGGAACCTTGAAGGATCGCGCAAAAATTCAACGAGCTCTGCAACTTCTTCCTTGGCTTCCTCACATCCGGCCACATCATTAAAAGTCACAGGATTCTGCGATTTATCCAGCATCCTCGCCTTGCTTTTCCCAAATGAAAACGCTCCGCCATTTCGACCGCCGCCTTGCATTTGCCGCATGAAAAAAATCCATACCGCTATCAGTAACAGCATCGGGAACCACGAAATAAATATACTCATCAATAACGAAGGCTCTTCTTCAGGTTTTGCTTCAACAACAACACCTGATTTCAGCAAATCGCTAACCAGCCAGGGATCAGATGGGGCATATGTTGTAAAACGCCTACCATCGGTTTTAATTCCCCGTAAAGTCCTCCCATCGATAATTACTTTCGCAATACGTCCTTGATTCAATTCAGTTATAAATTGCGAATAATCAACCGGCACCTGTGTTTGTTGACGTACACTGAATTGGTTGAATACAGTCATCAAAATCAGTGCAATCACTAGCCAAATGGCCATATTTTTAATCAGATTATTCAAAACTACTCCTTGGTTTGCACCTTATCAATATTAAAATTCATTTTATGAAACATCATCTCTTGTAATAACATTCCCGCTTATATTTCATTTACAGTTATTATCACATCCGAGAAAGTCATGTATCAAGCATAAAAAGTTCTTATTTTTATTTCTAATTTTTCTTTTCCAGCCCTAAAAAATATACTTCATTACTGCGTCCACGCGATGCTTTTGGCTTACGTATATGCACTCGTTTAAAACTGCCACGCATTGCACGTAAAAACTGATCAAAATCTTTTCCCTGAAAAACTTTGACCAAAAAATGGCCATTGTAGTTCAGTTTCTCCATCGCAAAAGCAAGCGCCAACTCTGCCAGATACATACTCTTCGCCTGATCGCTGGCAGCTATACCGCTTATGTTAGGTGCCATATCAGAAATCACAACATCGGGTTTATGTCCCGCTAATTTCTGCTCAAGTTCTATAATAGCATTTTCTTCCCGAAAATCACCTTTAATAAAATCAGCACCCGTTAAAGGCTGCATGTCTAGAAGATCTAAGGCAATCACTTTACCTTTCGAACCGACTTTATGCAATGCGACTTGAGTCCAACTTCCGGGAGCGGCTCCCAAGTCAATAACGAACATCCCTTTTTTTAATATGCGATCTTGCGCATCTATTTCAAGTAACTTATAGGCAGCTCGGGATCGATAACCTTCTTTTTTTGCCTGTTTGACAAAGAAATCGCTGACATGCTCTTTCATCCATTGATTACTGGTTTTAGTTCGCACCATAAAGTAGAATAATAGTCTTTATCATAAATTTATGACGACATTGAAAGCCACACAACGCCGTTTGCTTTCTGCACAAGGACATGTACTTAGCCCTGTTGTGCTTATTGGAAAAGCCGGACTAACCAATAATGTTATTGAAGAATTAGACCGTAGTTTACTGAGCCACGAATTAATTAAAGTAAAAGTACAGCTTGACAATCGCGAAACCAGAAAAGCAATTTTTGAAGAAATCTGTCAAAGACTTAATGCCGAACCCATTCAACAGATAGGAAAAATATTCATCCTCTATCGTCCCAAACCGGAAGAAGTAGAAAAACAAAAATCAATCAAGCAGAAACGGCGTGAACCCCGCCGCACTAAACGCAGCTATCAGGTCTGATATTTGCTGGTCACTACGCAACACATAACCATCAAATATATTTTACGCTGAGAATCTCATATTCTCGTAGACCACTTGGCGCTTGAACCTCAGCGATATCACCTTCAAATTTTCCGATTAATGCACGCGCTATGGGTGAATTGATCGAAATTTTTCCATTTTTTATGCTGGCTTCGTCCTCACCAACAATTTGATACGTTACCGTTTCACCACCTTGCAGATCTTCAAGCTCAACAGTCGCGCCAAAAACACATGCGCCATCGGCATTAATGAGTGCCGGATTAATGATCTGGGCATTCGATAACTTACTTTCAAGCTCGGCTATTCGACCTTCTATAAACCCTTGTTTTTCTTTTGCTGCGTCATATTCCGCATTTTCTGAAAGATCACCGTGTGAACGCGCCTCAGCTATCGCCGCAATGACAGCCGGTCGATGAATCGTCTTCATTTCATGTAACTCTTTACGCAGCGCTTCAGCGCCAGCCACAGTTAAAGGCGTTGTACTCATTATTACTCTTTATCCTTCCTCATGATTGGATTCCATTTCACACTGCGCATTCATTTATCATGAATGCAATTTTTGCAGATTATACGCTTGTAACTCCTGCATATTAGCCATACCAACACATGCAGCACGCGCACCGGCCAAAGTAGTGTAGTATGTCACTCGGCCTTGTAAAGCTGCGTGGCGAATTGAATAGGAATCACGTATCGCACTGCGTTTATTTTTAACGGTATTAATGATAAAACTGATTTCACCATTTTTAATCATGTCTACAATATGCGGCCGCCCCTCAGCCACTTTATTGACTGGGATGACATCCAGACCCGCTTCAGCCAATGTTTTCGCTGTCCCGCGTGTAGCATAAAGGGTAAAACCGAGTTTCACAAGATCTTGAGCAATTTCAATGGCATGAAACTTATCGGATTGTCGTACACTGATGAAAACTTTCCCGGAACTGGGCAAACGTATATCCGAAGCCAGCTGGGATTTAACAAATGCCTCCGCAAATGTATTACCCAAGCCCATGACTTCTCCTGTTGATTTCATTTCCGGCCCGAGTATGGTGTCAACTCCAGGCAGTTTGATAAACGGGAAAACGGCTTCCTTGACTGAAAAAAAGGATGGCACAATCTCTTGTGTAATTCCCTGTTGCATCAATGTTTTACCCGTCATGCAACGCGCTGAAATTTTCGCCAATTGCAGTCCTGTTGCTTTCGACACAAACGGCACAGTTCTCGATGCTCTGGGATTGACCTCAAGCACATAAACAATTCCATCCTGAATGGCAAATTGAACATTCATCAATCCTCTAACCTGTAGCGCACGGGCCATTACGGCAGTCTGCCGGCGCAATTCATCCTGCATTTGTGTTGGCAGGTTAAACGGCGGCAGCGAACAAGCAGAATCACCGGAATGCACACCTGCCTGCTCGATATGCTCCATAATGCCGCCAATCAATACAGTTTCACCGTCATGAATCGCATCAATATCGACTTCCGCTGCGTTCGTCAGAAAACGATCCAGTAAAACCGGGGAATCATTGGATACTTTAACCGCTTCACGCATATAACGTTCCAGATCACCTTGCTCATGAACGATCTCCATCGCGCGACCGCCGAGAACGTAACTAGGCCGAACAACCAGCGGATAACCGATTTCTTCAGCAGCTGCCAATGCAGCTTCCGGGTTGCGCGCTGTTCTATTGGGGGGTTGTTTCAACCCCTGTTCATGCAACATTTTCTGGAAACGTTCACGATCTTCAGCACAATCAATCATATCCGAGCTGGTACCGATAATGGGAACACCATTTGCCTCCAGATCCTGTGCAAGCTTAAGTGGCGTCTGACCACCGTAATGCACAATAACACCCGCAGGTTTCTCAACGGCTACAATTTCCAGCACATCTTCGAGTGTCAGCGGTTCGAAATACAATCGATCCGATGTATCATAATCTGTAGAAACGGTTTCCGGATTACAATTCACCATAATGGTTTCATAGCCATCTTCGCGCAAAGCCAATGCAGCATGTACGCAGCAATAATCAAATTCGATGCCTTGACCGATACGGTTTGGCCCACCACCTAGTACCATGATCTTTTTTCTATCGGTTGGCTGTGCCTCGCATTCCTCTTCATACGTCGAATACATATACGCAGTGCTAGTGGCAAATTCCGCAGCACAGGTATCAACACGCTTATACACAGGGCGCAGATTGAATTGATGTCGATATATGCGTACCGCCGTTTGATCCGCATTCAAAAGTTTAGCCAGCCTGCGATCGGAAAACCCGTTGCGTTTGTACCGGCGCAACATCTGTTCATCTAACGTTTCAAGCCTTTTTTGAGACAAGAGCGATTCTTGCTTGACCAAATCTTCGATTTGAGCCAGAAACCAGGGATCAATGCGGGTTAATTGATAGGCCTCCTCTAAAATCATCCCACAACGGAAAGCATCAGCCACATACCAGATACGATCTGCACCAGGGTTGGCTAATTCGGATTGGATTTTTTCCAGATTATCCGTTTTTTCATCCAAACCATCCACACCGGTTTCCAATCCGCGCAATGCTTTTTGCAATGATTCCTGGAATGTTCTACCGATAGCCATAACTTCTCCGACTGATTTCATCTGCGTCGTCAAACGGTCATTGGTTTGTGGAAATTTTTCGAATGCAAACCGAGGTACTTTGGTAACGACGTAGTCGATGGTCGGCTCAAATGATGCCGGCGTAACACCGCCGGTAATATCATTGCCCAGTTCGTTCAGGGTATAACCCACGGCAAGCTTGGCGGCAATTTTTGCAATTGGAAAACCCGTAGCTTTTGAAGCCAGCGCCGATGAACGCGATACACGCGGATTCATTTCTATGACCAACATACGGCCATCATCGGGATTAATCGCGAACTGCACATTTGACCCTCCCGTTTCCACGCCTATTTCACGCAGAACCGCAATAGATGCATTGCGCATAATCTGATATTCTTTGTCGGTCAACGTCTGTGCCGGCGCAACAGTAATCGAATCGCCGGTATGAATGCCCATCGGATCCAAATTTTCGATGGAACAGATAATAATGCAGTTATCCTGTTTATCGCGCACCACTTCCATTTCAAATTCTTTCCAACCAATAATTGATTCTTCAATCAACAGTTCCTTGGTCGGAGAAGCTTCCAGTCCGCGTTCACAGATTTCAATGAATTCTTCACGATTATAAGCAATACCGCCGCCACTGCCGCCCATGGTAAAAGATGGACGAATGATAACAGGATAACCCAGCATAGCCTGCACTTGCAATGCCTCTTCCATACTGTGCGCCATGGCTGAACGTGCTGAATTCAGTCCTATTCTCGACATTGCTTGCTTGAATTTTTCGCGGTCTTCAGCTTTGTCAATTGCGTCGCGTGATGCGCCGATCAATTCAACATTGTATTTTTCCAAAACGCCATGCTTAACCAGGTCAAGTGCGCAATTAAGTGCTGTCTGCCCTCCCATGGTTGGCAACAACGCATCCGGCTTTTCGAGTTCGATGATTTTTTCAACCATTTGCCAAGTAATAGGCTCGATATACGTTGCGTCGGCCATTTCAGGATCGGTCATAATCGTAGCCGGATTGGAATTTACCAGAACGATACGATAGCCTTCTTCACGCAAGGCTTTGCAGGCCTGCACACCGGAATAATCGAACTCACAAGCCTGGCCAATAATGATAGGCCCTGCTCCGATTATAAGAATAGATTGAATGTCGGTACGCTTAGGCATGATCAGAAACAGATTTTAGTATTATTTTTATTATTCATTAACCTGACCTAATTTTTGGCTTGTTTCATCATGTCTATGAAACGATCGAAAAGATAATCCGCTTCATGTGGGCCCGGACTTGCTTCCGGGTGTCCCTGAAAACAGAATGCAGGCCTATCCTGCAATTCGAATCCTTGCAAGCTGCCATCGAAAAGTGAAACATGTGTAACACTCACATTTTCCGGGAGTGTATTCACATCTACTGCAAAACCATGATTCTGACTGGTAATATACACTTTTTTAGTGCTCACATCCTGAACTGGATGATTGGCGCCATGGTGCCCGAATTTCATTTTAACTGTCCGAGCACCACTAGCCAGTGCAAGCAACTGATGACCAAGGCAAATACCAAATATCGGAATACTCTGGTCTAATAGTTGACGCGTTGCTTGAACCGCATAATCACAAGGTTCGGGATCACCCGGCCCATTTGACAAAAAAATACCATCCGGATTTAAAGCCAGTATTTCGTCAGCAGATGTCTGTGCTGGCACTACGGTTATACTGCAACCACGTTGTGCCAGTTTTCGCAAAATATTACGCTTGATTCCGAAATCAAACGCTACCACATGAAAGCTCGTATCACTTTGACTTTGGTAACCGGATTCCAGCTCCCATTCCCCCTCACTCCAGGTATAGGATTCCTGACAAGTTACTGTTTTCGCCAGATCCATTCCAGCTAATCCAGGAAAAGAACGCGCCTGTGAAATTGCCGCATCCGCATCAATATCACCAGCCATAATACAGCCCGATTGAGCGCCTTTCTCGCGCAAAATTCGTGTCAATTTACGTGTATCGATATCCGCAATAGCTACAACCTGTTGTTCCAACAAAAACGCCGGTAGCGACTGTTTTTTTCGCCAGTTACTTGCCATTAATGGCAAATCGCGGATAACCAAACCCGATGCATAGACCTTATCGATAGACCCTGATTCGATATCTTCCGGATTAGCACCGGTATTTCCAATATGCGGGTAGGTCAATGTGATAATTTGCTGACAATAAGACGGATCAGTCAAAATCTCCTGATAACCTGTCATAGCGGTATTAAAGGCAACCTCGCCCACCGCAACGCCTTCTGAACCAATAGATACGCCGTAAAATACAGTTCCATCTGCTAGTGCGAGAATGGCTGGCCGACGTTGTGACACAAAAGCTCCTTGGGTTTTGATTCTTGTTCTTGAGTTGGAAATAGGACAGAAATACTGATGTGTCCGGTATTGAGCTGAAGATTATACGTGAAAAAATTCTACGTTTCCACGCAAAAAAATTACTTGTAATATAACAAGCTGATATAGTGTCAACGTTATGGAACAAGCCTATTTAAATTTCCATGATTCACTTAACGATTTTCTTGCACCGTCTCTGCAAAATCAAGTCATAGCCTGTAATGTTAATCGCAGAGCATCAATTAAAGATGTTATTGAATCCTACAATGTTCCACATACTGAAATTGATTTAATTATTGTCGATGGAGCCTCGGTCGATTTTGATTACATTGTAGAGGCTAGCAACGATATACACGTCTATCCGTATCATTCAGCAATGGATCATGCTCCAAGGGGATTATTACACCATTTGTCGCCACCGCTACCACCTCATCCCCGATTCATTATTGATGTCAATTTAGGACGTTTGGCCCGTTACATGCGGCTGCTCGGTTTTGATTGTTTATATTGCAACGATTTTGATGACCATTCGATAGCCGAAATTTCCAATAAAACACAGCGGATTGTTTTATCCCGGGATCGCAAATTGTTGCAGCGCAAAATGATTACTTATGGTTATTACGTACGCACCGAAATACCTAAAATACAGGTAAGCGAGATACTAAACCGATTTAAATTACACGCATTAATCAATCCGTTGACACGTTGTACCAAGTGTAACGAACGACTAGCCAAAATCGAGAAACATACCATAGAGCACCGTCTCAAACCACTTACACGACAATATTACGACAAATTTTTGATCTGTACCGGCTGTAATCAAATTTACTGGCAGGGCAGCCATCATAAACGTGTTACACGTTTAATTCAAAAGTTTTCTGGAAATGATTGATTAGTGTCGATGCAAATAAGTCTTGAAGGGAGGCTGCACCCCAGCTCCGCAGGCTATGATCCGATGAGGAAACGATTCTTTTGCCGATGGGTGGTGATGCAGCGAATTAGGCTTTCTATCGGATATTGTTGTTGATCGGCAGATGCTCGGTGTGCTCGTAGTGTATCAAGTTTTTCTAACTAATCAGAATACCCACGTGATTGCATTCACACCAATCGCACAAAATAAGAAGCCTGGCGGTAACCTACTTTCACATGCGAATGCACACTATCATCGGCGCAGCTCCGTTTCACAATTCTGTTCGGGA
>JAGRFM010000014.1 GCA_020446045.1 Nitrosomonas sp. | reverse complement strand
GCATGCTGTTCGCGCTCATTGGGCTATCGAAAACAATTTACATTGGGTGCTTGATATTGCTTTTGATGAAGACAGTAATCGAACGCGCAAAGGCCATAGCGCTGCTAATCTTGCCATTATCAGACATCTTGCGTTGAACCTGATAAAAAAAGAAAAAACGTCAAAAGTTGGTGTAAAAACAAAACGGTTAAAGGCAGGTTGGGATAATGATTATCTGCTACGAATTATTGGAGTAATTTAAGCCCGATTGCCCTGGTTTCGCCCTGAAGCTGCGGGATATCTCATGTCACCCCCACCGGCCCGCAACCTGTCAGTCCGGCGAATTGAGCACTGCTGATTACTGCAAATTCATATTAATGTGCAACACACGGGTGATTTCCGATACCGCAACAGGCTTAATAAATAATCTTTAAATCAATCGGTTATAAAATTGCACTGACCAGTATCATTTAATGTGGCAAAATTCTATTGGGCTATCAATAAATTGTTCACTAAGGGAGCCAAAACAAAATGAAACTAATGAGAAAAATTAATTTAATAATATTGGGAGTAGTATTTCTGGTAATGATATCGGCTTGTTCTACAACACAGAATAAGTCGCATTCACTCAGAACCGCAATCGAGCAATTACTCCATAGTGAAGCTATTTCAAAAAGCTTAACTCAAGAGGAACATGGTGATTTACCAATTCCGCCAGCAGCAAAAATTGCTGTCAGTACGGCCGGATTGAGTGCCGATAATGCATTTGTCGGTGATATTGTCGGTGGCTGGCTGGGAAATCAGGGTTTTATATTAGAAAGCCCCGAGAATGCTCAATATCGTATTCACATTCTGGTTAATTCGCTAGGCACTGAATTCGATGAGACATTCTTTGGTATTCCGCCAATCAGCGGTTCTTTTATTCCGATTGCCACACCTGAATTATCTTTTTATAAATCGCAAAACCAGATAGGTTATTCAAATTTCTACTTGAATATATTTGAACAATCATCCGGCCGGCTGATATATTCATCACCGCCTTATATGGCAGAAACTTTTTATAATGACTATACTTTCTTACTCATGTTCAAATTCAATAAAACTGATTTGAGACATCCCCCCAAATCCAGATCATTAAGCAGGTTGATTGAATAGCTAGCACTCCTTCAATTTAATATTTACGGATACAGTTAGCTCTTCAGTGTTACTGGCAAGGCAAAGCTTGCAGGCAATGGTTATTCCCTTGTCAAAAGGCCTAACACAGTCAGTGACACTGAGAAGTTAACCCGTAGGGCGCGCAAGCGAGTAGCCCGGATAAGCTCGCGCCATCCGGGAAAAAAGGTTTTTAATGACACACGCAACCACTCGAAGTTTTTTGATGCAATACGCTTCGATTTAGTTTGCATATTTGACTTGCAGTTATAAGAAACTCAATATTCTCGGATGACGCAGGCTTATCCGGGCTGCTTGCTACTTGCTGGCTAAAAGCTAATCCGCACCCCGACATTAAACTGTCTTCCCCTACGAAACTGACGGGTTAATTCACCGCCCTGCAGAATTAGTACATCGTCATCGAGCAGGTTTTGCATACTCACGCGGAATGACAGCTGTTTGTTGATGGATTGATTATAGACAAAATCCAGTTGATGGAACGGCTGCTGGTACTTGTCCGGCGCACCGAGCAGCCCGGCTGACACGATATGTTTGCTGGTCACGTTATAGAGCAGTGTTGCCTGCGATCCCCAGCCGGGATTTTCATAGCCGATCTGGAAATTGAAGATCTGCGCGGAATGACCTTGTAGCTGCCGGTTATTGGTGGTCTGTGCACCCAGGTTTTCGGCATTCAGCTTCACATTGGAACTCGACCAGGTATAGTTACCCCCGGCGTAGAAATTCTCCAGCCACGGATGGATAAAGCCAAGTCCTTTGAGCGCTTCGATTTCGAATCCGTAAACCCGTGCTTTATCAGCGTTCTGGTAGGTCTGCAGACCTGCGGTGCCCGGTAAAGTGACCAGTTCAATCGGTTGCGTCAGGTCTTTCCAGAAGAAACTGGCCATAAAGCTTTCATTCGGCGACGGATAATATTCCCAACGTACATCATAATTGGTGATGTCGGTTTGTTGTAAATTCGGGTTTCCGGTAGTTTCCTGGTTGGTATTCAGGTCGGTAAACGGCGCCGGTGACAGTTCCCTGAAGTCGGGCCGTGAGATTGTCTGACTGAAGCCTGCACGCAATTGCTGTTTGTCGGATATGAACAGTGTGCCGGTTACCGAAGGCAGCATATCGGTACGGTTGATGGTGCTGATAATCGACTGATTACTATTGGCGACATTCTGGAAAGTCTCGACAAACTGATCGTTCTTTTCCCATCGGACGCCACCGGTGACATTCAGGCGGTCATACAACGTGTAATCCATTTTTCCGTAGTAGGACAATAGCTTCTGCGTTGCATTGTAACTGTCTGTGGGGCGCGTGGTTTCGCGTAACTGAAAGCCGTCAGTACCGATATTGGACGGTTGCAGGATCGATTCCAGCGATGACTGGGCCAGAATCGACTGTTCTGAGCCCAGCGCCCCGACCGGGAAGAAGGCAAAACGCTGGATGCTTGAATGACGTTTTTTGTCCTGCGTGATGAATCCGCCATGCAACGCCATTTTGTGCTCAGGCGTGATTTCCAGCGGCAGTTTGGTATCCAGACGCCAGCTCTGATCCTTGTCGGTCAGGTTGGCATACGTTGTCTGGTTGCTGTCTGCACGGCGTGATAACGCAAAGCTGCCATCGGTCATTTCATCGAACCGGTAATCGCGGGTCTTAGGTTGATCCCGATTTGCAGTAGCGTTTGTGTACAACCAGTTTACCGAAAAGTCTTTCGCCCAGTTGAACTGATGGTTACCACCGACCTGTTGCGTGAATAACTGGTTGGACAGGAACCACAGTTTGGTTCGGCGGACATCGCTGGTCTCGGCATCGGTAAAGCCTTGTGCAATCCGGGCCTCATCGACAGCCTGGCGTAAAAACATGGTGCGCGTAAAAATCCGGTGATTGTCCTTGTATTCGATATCCGCTCCCAGATAGCCATTGAGTTCCATGGACTGCAGCGAGCGCCGGGTATTGAAATCCTGAATCATACGCAATTCATTGCTGCCAACCGTTGGCGTGTATTCACGGTTGATTTCATTCTGCTTCCTGAACTGCTGATTCCAGCCACCTGCAGCGATGAATCCTGCCCGGAAATCACCCAGGTTGAAGGTATTGCCCATGGCAACATCAACCCCCCGGTCTGGCCCCACGGGTCGGTCGGTGACGTCCCAAACGCCGGATAAATCTTCGCCGAATCCTTCGATTTCTTCCTGGGTAAAACCATTGGGGTTAAACAGCGTCTTCGGCTGAATGGTGCCACCATTGGCCGTCGCGGCTGCCAATGAGTCCGGCAGCGAGCGCGCACCATCGTCAAAACTCAGGAAATCAAGCCCGCCGCCTTTATACGTCAATCCGTCTTCAAAGGTGGTTCTGTCATTGAATCCCGTACTCGCACTGATATTGAAAAAAAACTCATCCGGTATGCCACGCGTGCGCATTTCCAGCGTACCGCCCGCAAATTCACCGGGACGGTCGGCTGAATAGCTTTTCTGCACCATCACATTATCCAGAAAATTGGTCGGAAACAGATCCAGTGGCACCACGCGGCGCGTCGGGTCCGGACTCGGCACCGCCGCACCGTTAACCAGCGTGGAAGAATAACGTTCTCCAAGACCGCGAATAAAAACGAATTGTCCGCCAATCAACGTCAAACCTGAGGCTCTTCTCAGCGCGCTTGCCACATCGGAGTCGCCGCTGCGGCTGAATTGCTCGGCTCCCAGAATAGTCGTCACCTCGGTCGACGTTTTTTGTTCTTCGATGACGGAAGCCAGGGTACCCGCCAGATGCGGTTCCAATACGACATATTCAGCCAGTTCAACGCCTGCCGGTGTCAGATTGAACGATAATTCAGTGGTTTGACCGTTGGTAATGTCCACCGCATCCTGCGTCTGGCTGCTGTAGGCGGGATGCAGTAACGACACACTGTAACTGCCTGCCGGGATGATGGCTTCCAGACGGCCTGCATCATCCGTTCTGAGCTGTTGCTGCAAGCCACTCACAAAAATCTGAACATCCTTGACCGGCTTGCCGGTTTCAACCGAAAGCACTTTCACGCTGATTACACCTTCTCCAAATACTTCCGTTTCTTCCGGAAGTGCTTCGGTACCCGCCATGGTGCCTGCAACCGAACTTTCAATATTCAATTGTGGTTCACGGCCATCGGGATAAAACGTCAGCAGTATCTGCACGTTTTCAGCAGGCCGTAGCGGCAGGTTAAATTCGAATGACTGCTCGCCGGTATTCAGTTTCATATGATAATTGCCGGGCGGCAGTTTTGCCGCAATACTGCCACTGTCGCTGCTTTTGACCGATGTATCTCCATTACCGCGCCAGCTGATGACGGCGGGTAACTCCGATTCGATTGATAAACCGAGCTGGCCGTCATCCACGCTGAGTATCGTCAGTTCCGCATCGGCGATCGGTAGTCCTTCCTGAAACAGATAAATCGCAAAATCGGCCAGCTCCGGCTTGTCGGTTTCGCCCCATGTTGGCACGCTGAAAACCAGCACGGTCAGCGATACAATCCAATAAAAAAAGAGTTTTGCTAGTGCAGTTTGAGTGTTGTAATGTTTTGGAAGAGGCATACGAAGTGAACGAATACGGCTTTCTATGAACTAGGTAATATCGGGGTGGTTACAGTCAGTTACAGGCACTTCCACGGTTCTGCTTTGCAGGTTTGCATCAGGCGGCGCAGCTCGACGCCTTTTCTGAATAATTCAGCTTCGGTCAAATGATCCAGATGCCTGTTGGCTTCCGGAAAACGTCCACTGGAAAAATACGCATAAGCCAAGGCATAACGTACATGCTGGTCTTCCAGCAGCCCTGTGCGGTACAGGCTGGATTCCATGTTGGCGGCGCGCTCGTATTGCCTGAGTGCGAGCAGAATCGACAGGCGCTGCTTGAATTTGGTTTGTTGATCCTGTACGCCTTCGTTCAACGTCAGGGCTTTATGAAAACGGTTCGCACGGCGATAGACTTCCGCAGCCTCCGACAATAAATCCGGATTTAATAACGCCGCCTGTTCGAGTATGAACGCGGCCGCATTCAGCTTTCCCTGATCAAGATACGTATGTGCGAGTAGCTTGGCGACAGTATCATGATGCGGAAACTGCAGACGCGCAATTTCAAGAATATCGAGCGCTTCCTGAAACTGCCTACTGAGCCTGAGCGCGTTACCGATGGCGATATAATCTTCCGCAGCCGCTCTGGATTGCGCCAGATACTGTCTTCCCAGGTTTGCCGCTTCATGAAACAATTCGAGTTCAACCAAATAAAACACTTTACGCCTGAGAAAACTGTAATCCTGTGGATACAATCGCTGTCCTTCATTCAGGGTCTTGATTGCCGCACCGGGTTGCTCCAGTTGCCAGTAGGCTTGCGATTTCAGCGTGATCAGGCGTGCACTCCGGGCATGCTCACCCGACTTGTCTATGGCCTGAATCGTGTTTCGATAATCTTTAACCGCATAATAAGCTTGCGCAAGATAGGTAAAAATAACCGGATCGGTTTGCCCATGCCTGACTGCCTGTTGAAGACTATCCCTCGCCGCATGGAAATCGTTCAGATTCAAATAGGCCAGGCCCTGCAGGGTATAAAATCGCGCCAGGTCTGTTTTCTCGTCTTCCAGATCAACATTCTGCAATGCGAACAGCGCCCGGTCGCTATGGCCGTCCCTGAGCATTATCGCGGCGAGTTCCAAAGCATCGGATTGCTGGGCCTTGTCTGCCAGTGCATTTACGCTATGAAATCCCAGTAATAGGATCATCCCCAGCACACAGCCCCGTCTGATAAACAAAAACACGATGGAAAGCACTGAATTATTCAAATTCAAGATCAAGACAAATCAAAACGGATTCTTTGTTTCGCCCATACTCTGACTACATCTCCCTGGTATTTAGCAGGCTCAAATTGCCAGGAGCGAATACCCTGCAGTGCAGCCGCATCGAAAACACCAGATGGACTGGACTCCAGCACCTGAACCTGATCAACCGACCCTTTTTCACTCACCAGAATCGACAGCACCACATATCCTCTAACACCGTTCTTCTTGGCTGATGGCGGATACCGGAACGAACCCTGTGATATGGCTCTTGGCGGTACATCGACAAGATCGGCCGTCATCACTGCGTTACCGGTTTCGCCGATCAGCGAGTCGTCCAGATCACCGATCTGCCCGGCGTTAAATCCCAGCATGCCAAGATCAATACCGGATAACGCGGTATCCAGGCCGGTAAATGGTGCAGGAGCCTGTGACGGTGTAATACGCCGCGGCGGCTCAACCCTTTTGATTTCCTTTTTGGGTTCTTCCTTGAGCTGTTTGACCATGGCGATTTCAGTCACTTCCTGTGCCGCTGTTTTATCGATTTTGCCGATATAATGATTCATCATCAGAATCAATCCGAAGACAAAAACCGGCCCCACGAGCATTGAGACAATTGCCGCCCGGTGTTTGCCGTTGAATTGTGTTCGATGTACTGTCGATAAAGTCGTTGTCGTTTGCAGTGTTGACATGGTTGCTTACTCCGTTGTTTGATCCGTTGACTTTTCCGTTAATTAATTTACTTCTTATTAACCTGCTTCTTTTTTGGTTGCCACGCCGACACTTTCTGCACCGGACAAACGCGCCTGATCAACGACTTCGACCAGTTTGCCG
Organism: Nitrosomonas sp.; assembly: GCA_020446045.1. GTDB lineage: Bacteria > Pseudomonadota > Gammaproteobacteria > Burkholderiales > Nitrosomonadaceae > Nitrosomonas. Next base: position 8,781 of record JAGRFM010000014.1, on the reverse strand, counting down.
GCCGGAACGCCTTCATCGGTCACTACCAGCACTACCTTGCTGGTTGATGTACTTAATAAATCGCGCAGTTTGCTCTGGATCAGCCACATGCGTACCGGTTCACCGTCGAGATAAGTGTCGCCATGCTGGTCCACATAGAGCCGGATGGCCTTGCTTGAAGCAGCCATCGCGCTGCTCGCTTTGGGACGTTCCAACTCAAGTTTCATGTCTTTAACAAAGGTTGTCGTAACCATGAAAAAAATCAGCAGAATAAAAACGATATCGATCATGGGACCGATATCGATGGTTGCATCGGTTTCTATCGGATCGTCGTGATATTGCATGGTAAGAAAGTCCCTAGTTTGATGAAATGTGTGGTGGTTGAGTGATATAGGTGGAATGCATACATAGCAGTTCTCTAATCTGTAATAACTCGCGTTCGATTTTTTGCTGCTTTTTATGCAGCATGCTGTGCATCAACATGCCCGGAATGGCAACGGCCAGGCCTGTCTGGGTGGAAATCAATGCCTGCGATATGCCGCCGGCAATACCGCCTGATTGCGAAAAGAGAGACATGGAGCCTAACGCATCGAATGTTTCAATCATGCCGATGACTGTGCCGAGTAATCCGAGCAGCGGAGAGATCACCACAATGGTTTTGGTCATCACCGAGAACTTGCGGATTTCTTTCAGATAGTCATAAAACACTTCGTCGAGGAAACGGCGCAGATTCTTGATGCCTTTGTTGCGCAGCATTACACCCTGCTGAACCGCCTGTTCGACGATGCTGCACGGCGACTGACTGGTATTGCGGCTGTAATATTCAAGCAGGTCGTAAATTGACATGGAACGTGATGATTTTAATGTCCAGTAGCGGTAGCCAAGGCCGTACCAGAGCATTAAAGCGCACACAAATAATGGCGGCATGACAAAGCCACCGGCGCTGAACAACTCCTTAACCAGTAACGTGTACTCATGGACATTGATAGACATACGCGCTGTCCCCTAACCGGCTTGTGTGCTGAATGCGGGCGTCATCGATGTTTCGGAGGCGTCTGCCGATCCGCTTTGTGCACTCTGTGGCGGTTCCGAATCGGTAATCGGTCTGCCGAGAAAAGCGTTGGTCACTCTCAGCGCGGCATGTTCCATATCGCGCTTGATGCTTCTTGCCCAGGCGGATAACACAGAACCGACTAACAGTGACGGAATAGCGATAATCAAACCCAGTTTTGTGGTCACCAATGCGATGGAAATGCCGCCCGAGAGCAGCTTGGGGTCGCCTGTGCCAAATTCGGTGATGACATCGAAGGTGGCAATCATGCCGGTAACAGTACCCAACAGGCCCAGCAACGGTGAAACTGAAGCAATGACCAGAATTGCCGAACCAAAGCGATCCAGCGCACCGGATTCACGTAAAATCGCTTCATGCACTACGCTTTCCATATGATCGCGGTCATCTTTCAAATGATGCAAGGTATTGGACAATACCCGTGCGATTGCCGAAGAGCCGGTCTTGCAACTTTTTTTGGCGCCTTCCAGATCGCCGTCAATCACTTGTTGTATGACCTGATCAGAGATCTGCTGTGTATTGGCGCTGTTCGAGCGCAACAGATAAATCCGGATAAATACCAGTAACACCACTAATCCGCCAAGACCCACAATGACCCAACCGATTACGCCACCGGAATTGATGACCTCGAGTACTGTTTTTTCGGCTGTTTCATCGATAGCCTGGGTGCGTGACTCAAAAATAAATAATTGAAGTGTGTCCGGTTGCTGATTTTTACTGAACGCAATGGCACTGTCAGCAGTGGAATCGCGCCAGATCCTTAAATCACCGCCACCTGCGGGAACCAGACTGCCGCTGCCTTGATCACTGACACCATACGCTGCGATATGGCCCAGACGGATGATTTCCCCTTCGGTCTGCTTGCCATTTTCCAGAAAAAAAGCGCCCGATGTCTTCTGGATTGAGCCCAGTTCGCGCATCAATTTGAATGCCTGATCGAACAGATAAGCAACTTTTGTGATGTCGTTGCCTGTTGATTCCATTAATGACGAAGGAATTTCCTTGTCATGATTTTTGAGCGATGTCTCGGCCTGCGCATAAGTGATATCGAGTGCATCGCTACGTTCTATTGCTGCCGCCTCACTGCGCTCGGCTTCAGCCAGCATTGCATTCAGCTGATCGATTCGGGCAGAACGATCCACTGAAGCGCGATCCATGACGGCAATTTTGTTATTGAGATCACGGATTTCAGCCTGAGTACTCGACTGGTATTTTTTTAAACGCTCGGCCAATTCCCTTTTCTGGGTATCGAGGAACGCAAATTCACGCTTATAAGCGGTTTCCAGGTCGATTTTTTCCTGAGCAGGAGACCGTTGTGGCGCATTGGCATTCTCCGCCGGTTTTGCAGCAGGCGTCGCCACGGCATCTTGCGACACCGATTCGACACTGACCGATTCCTCGGCGTAGGCAGGTAAAATAAACGAAACAGCCAAAAACAGCGCGGATAATAAAACGAATGGTTTATTCATTATTTCAATGGATTCGGTAATTCAAAGTAACCCTGACGAATTTGCTTTTTCAATGCGTCAAACAGTTTGGCAATACGTTCTGTGTCTCCACCGGTGGACACCGTTTCAAATCTCCATCCGCCATCTGCACGTGTAGCCATGCCTGCCCGGTTGTCCCGCGTTTGGAAGAATAAAAATATGGTTCCGATTTTGGCAATGTCCGCGAGTATCTTTTCGCCGTCGAGTGAAATGGTTTGTTGATACAGGCCGTTTTCCTTGCTCAAGCGGATTTCGTCTTCAATCAAGGCCCACGCCTGATTGACAGCCCGATTGGGATCGACCAGTTCTTTGGCGATATTGTCTTCCAGTGTCTCGATCGCCTTAATCCGGTCTTCGATTCTGAAAGGAAAACCGTTCAGCACATAGTGTTTGTAACGTGCGAGCGCCTTGAGCAATATCGGTTTTAACTGTTCACCCGATTGCTCAGCCTGCCGGGAGACTTGCGATAATTGCTCAAGTGTCTGCTCGAGTTTCTCGATGGTTGTTTTTTGTCTTCTTTCTTCAACACTCAAGTCTGCCAGCTGGGAAGACAATGCTGTGATCTGGTTGGCGTGTTTTTCTTTCTCGATATCCAATTGGGTCTGTAACGTTTCCACCTCCCCACGGATTTTCGCCAGTGACTTTGCCATGTTTTCCAGACTGCTCGCATGTGCCGGAGCAATTAAAATCACCCACATGACAATGAACAGCTTAGCTGTCAGAAAAAAACTTAGCTGTATGTAATTCTGCATAAAAATTTAACTCAAAAACGCATCAATTATTTAAGTATCAAATCAATAATTTCGAGAACCATTTATTTGATTACTGATTTCAAGCACGCATGCTACTAAGCAAATATTTCATTTTCATGACAACTCGATGAATTGTTGCAAAGTGATGAACCTAAAAACTTCAGCTGGATGGTTTTTATCGTGCGTTTTTTTATTTTTGGCAAGGCGCAATGTGGCGGAACAACCCGTCAGAATGGTTAACCGAGGTCTTTGGAATGAAGTCTTTAACTGCCGAATAGAATGCAACCAAACCGTTATAAAAAGGCCGTGAGCGATGTATGTTGGCTGCGGTCAGCTGAATGATGAGCTGAATAATGGATAGGTTTGGCCTTTGATTATTCGGATAAATAATGCGGTGTGTTTTACATCAATGATTCATCCTGTCACAAAACTGTCATCTAATTTTTGTAATATCGTAGTTTTGTAATGAATGCCCGCTTCACTTCAAGGATTAAAATGATAGTGGGCCAAAATTCAGATGGAGCTTCGCTAATGTCTATAACCGTACTAGTCGTGGAAGATGAACCGGCGATACAGGAATTGATTTCATACAATTTAAAACGTTCCGGTTTAACGCCGATTTGTGCTGACAATGCTGAACAGGCAACTGTTATGGTTAATAATATATTACCCGATCTCGTATTGCTCGACTGGATGCTGCCCAAGTCAAGTGGACTTGACTTTGCGCGGCAGCTGCGTCGAAACAGTCGTACTCAGGCGATACCGATTATTATGCTGACTGCCAAAACAGAATTGGAAGACAAGATTTCAGGTCTCGATGCCGGCGCGGACGATTACATCACCAAACCGTTTTCACCGCGAGAACTGATTGCACGCATCAAGGCTGTACTGCGCAGACGCATACCGGAGATCTCGGATGAAGTCATTGAAGCAGGCGGACTCAAAATTGATCCTACTCAGCACCGTGTATTTGCATATCCGGATGACAAGTCCTCCACTGTTACCGAAGTTAAACTCGGCCCCACCGAATTCCGCCTGTTACATTTCCTCATGGCACACAAGGAACGCGTCTACACCCGTTCACAATTACTCGATCATATTTGGGGTGATCATGTTTTTATCGAAGACCGGACTGTTGATGTTCATATCCGTCGCCTACGCAAGGTACTGGAAAACATTGGCAAAGACTATCTGGTGCAAACCGTCAGAGGAGCCGGTTATCGGTTTTCGAGTGAGTTTGACACGAATAATGAAAAAAAACAGATGAATAATGCATGTAATATTACGTCATGATTCATGATAAATGGCTCCGGAAATTTTTTCTTGTTGTCAGGCTACCGCGTTAATGGCTGCAGCATTCACCTGATTTCAAAAATTTCTAATCTAAAAACTTCAGTTGGATGGTGTTTAGGGGGCGCCATTTCAATTTGATATTACCGGGTTCATTGTGCTTTAACTTTTTTTCGATCAACTGAAGTTTTAGGTTTAATGTTGCCTAAAACTGCGTCACAGTAACTGCCTAATCGTATTATCATTCCATTAATGATTAAACCTAAAAACCTCAGTTGATCGTTATAAAAAGTGCAAACTTGATGAATAAAAATATAAATTTCAGAAAAATTCCTTAACCTGAATGGTGAGCAACACTATGCTATTTATAGCACATTGTTTTTTAATTTTTGCGGTGTTGCAATTCGTTGTAATAACGGGCTATTACGCCTCATTGCGCCTTGCCAAAAATAAAAAACAAGGCGCTCTAAACACCATCCAACTGAGGTTTTTAGGTTAAAAAGTGTGCTATTGCGCTTTGATTACTTATTATTTATTCGGAGATTGAAACATGGCGTTACCCCCTATCGAAATAAGCCTTGAGAAACTTGGAGTTAGAAACCTCGAAATGGTTTACTGGAATACACCGAGTTCGGCGCTGTATGAAGAGGCGATACGCCGCCGAGAAGGACATATCGCGCATATGGGACCACTGGTGGTGCAAACGGGTTATTTCAAAGGGCGTGCCGCCAAGGACAAGTTTATTGTTCATGAATCTGAGAGTAATTCCCATATCGATTGGGGAAACATCAATCGACCGATTTCCGAAGAACGTTTCGATGCCTTATTGAATCGTGTTTGCAACTATCTTGAAGGACATCAGCTCTTTGTACAGGATTGTCTTGCCGGTGCAGATCCCGAATTCGAAGTACCCGTGCGGATAATCACGCAAGATGCGTGGCATGCGCTTTTCGCCCGTACGATGCTGGTACGTCCGAATGATTTTAATCGCACTATCGGTGTTGATGAGCCACAATTTACTATCATACATGCACCCCATTATCATGCTTTGCCATCCGTTGACGGCACCAATTCCGAGGCTTTTATTCTCATCAATTTTGCGCGTCGGCTTGTGTTGATAGGTGGCACTTCCTATGCTGGCGAAATCAAAAAATCGATTTTTACGTATATGAATTACCTGTTGCCACAACAACAGGTACTGTCCATGCATGCTTCGGCCAACGTCGGCAAGCGGGATGATGTAGCTATTTTTTTTGGCCTTTCCGGCACCGGAAAAACAACGCTCTCTTCCGATCCGGAACGCAGCCTGATCGGTGATGACGAACATGGCTGGAGCGATAAAGGCATCTTCAATATCGAAGGCGGTTGTTACGCCAAAGTGATTCACCTGACCTTTGAAAAAGAGCCTGCTATTTACGACATGACCCAGCACTTCGGTACAGTGATGGAGAATGTGCATATTGATATCCGTAATCGCCGCATCGATCTGGATGATGACCGGCTGACAGAAAATACTCGCGCCGCATATCCGATTACCCATGTGGAGGGCGCCATTTATCCCGGTATTGCCGGGCATCCTGAGAATATAGTCTTTCTCACTGCCGATGCTTTCGGTGTGCTGCCACCGATTGCAAAATTGACGCCTGAACAGGCGATGTATCACTTCCTCTCCGGTTATACCGCCAAAGTGGCCGGTACCGAGGCAGGCATCACCGAACCCGAGGCGACTTTCAGCGCTTGCTTCGGCGGCCCGTTTATGCCGCTGCATCCTCATGTCTATGCCAACCTGCTAGGTGAAAAAATCAAAAAGCATCAGGTGAACTGCTGGCTGATCAATACCGGCTGGTCCGGCGGCCCTTACGGTGTCGGTAAACGCATGGATATTACATATACCCGGGCCATGCTTAATAGCGTACTGGATGGCGAACTGGCCAATGTGGCATTCAAACAGCATCCGATTTTCAAAGTACATGTGCCTCAGTCCTGCCCAGGCGTATCGGCCGAGGTCTTAAATCCTGAACAAACATGGACAGACAAGACCGCATACGAGGCCAAAGCGCGTGAACTTGCCGGTCATTTCCATAAAAATTTTGAGAAGTTCAGAAACGATGTCAGCAAAGATATCTGTAATGCCGGCCCTGCAGCGCATTAAACCCCAAAATCCCATGCAGAGGTACTTTGTCTGCCCCCCTAATCAGCACCCCCTTTGCCGGAAAAGCGTTCAAGATATTTTTTGATAATTTCCCTGCTCTGGATTTCATGGGTTTTATTGAGCACGACATAATTAATCAAACCGTGCAATGCCATTGCCAACAGCAGCCCCTCAAAAATACCAAGGCGGTAAACCAGCAATGCACATATCGTGGCGAGCATCAGTTCATACCGGCCGTGCAACGCCACATGAAACAATCCGGCAATCATTTTCCATCCGGTAAATATCATCACGACCGCCAGCGAAAACTTGGGCATATACTCCAGATATTCCGTATTCAAAACAAAAAATAAAATGAAGCAGCCGATAGTCAACACCGAAAACTTGGTATACGCACCGGCCAGCTTATTTGTCGTGCTTTTCGCAATACCGTCGAGATTGGTCATGCCGTTAAAGAAGCTCGCCCCCATATTGGCAACCCATATTGCCAGCAAGCTGTTGTTTGTATTGCATTGCCGTTTTAACGGATCAATTTTTTCGATGGCGGCGTTACTCATCACCTGTTCGATAACATCAATAACCGCCAGCATGAGTGCAAAACCGATCACATAAAACCAGATGATGGCACTATCGAATTTGGGTAATGGCAACGCAAGCGTTAACGGATCGTCGTCGACATGCAGCATCGGCACGCTCGTAAAATGGGCCAGAATAATACCGATAATAATCAGCACGAAATACGGTATCGCCGGCTGGGTGTTTTGAAACCGAATAAACAGATACAAAAACAAGCCAAAACCGGCTAGCGATATCAGCATCATTTGAATACGCGCGGCATTCAGAAATGTATCGGTTTCCAGTGATGGCGTAATCTCGTATGTCATGGCAAAGAAATTGATGGCAATTTTGAGCCCTACCCCGGCCAGCAGCCCCTCCACGAGATAACTGGGTACTGCAATCAAAATATATTTCTGCAGGTTAAATTTCCATATCACTGCCTGCAGGGTCGCTGTCAAAAAAATGACAAAAGCCATATTTTCCATGCCAAAATTGGATACACCCAACGCCAGTACGGGCGCAAGACCCGCGGCAACGCCCGGTGCACCGATATAATTACCCGGCCTTATCCATGCATTCACCCAACCGACAAAACACGCGAAGACAACCGTCGCCAGCGCCACTTTAATCGGGTAGTCAGACATCATTGCAATACCAACCGTTAGCGGTATCGCCATCGCGCCCGAAATGATGCCGGCCTGAAGATCACGTATCGCAAACCTGGCCTGAAATGCGGCTGATCCTGCAGGGTCTATAACAGCACTTTCCACGCTTCCATTGTTGTTTTCTTGCTTAGGTTTCGATTCCTGCGAATTCATTTGTACAACTTACCTCTTGTTACGTTATCAAAACGACATTCACCACAAATGCTGGGAATGACCAACAATTGTCACTGCTTGAATTGCCCGAACAGCCATTGTAAAAGCACTTTCCATTACCTTATTTTTACCTTCAAAGGGACATTTAAAACCTAATACAGAGAAAAATATTGATTTAACGCAAACAATTGTTCATCAAATACAACCCCCACAAAAACTTCATAACCATGTATTAAAAACAACAGCTGAACGCCAATATATTTTTGCGCCGTCTGAAAGTAAAAAACTTCTGATCTATGTTTTTTGATTTTTTTTGGATGTTTTCTATTTAAAAGAAGTAATTTTCCAGTTTCATCAAGCTTTGAACGAGCTGCATGGGTAAGCTTTTCCGGTTATACACCATGGCAAGTGAGGTATGCCAGGTATGGGTTTTCATCAAGCCTTGGATTTAATAAGGCTCTTTCATTGTCAACTGTTGAAAATTAGGTATGCTATCTGTGTATTATTTATAGGTAGTTCAAAGCAGAACCGGGTGGTTTCCTATAACGCCTGTCTCGCGTCAACTATCTTGTCCGGTTTGGCGACAATTATGATGGCCGGTTGAGTTTGTTTTTATGATGTCATGTTTTTTTCTGGTTTTTCCTCCTGTAACTTTCACTGTCGATTTCAATAATTG
>JAGRFM010000088.1 GCA_020446045.1 Nitrosomonas sp. | reverse complement strand
TCGACCAACAAATGGTTGTTTTTCCGTTCGGCAAGATTGACGGTAAAAAACCAGCTGGTTTTCGGAATATAAAATCGGCGGTAGTCAGTCATGGCAAAATTTTATACCCGAACGATGCGCCTCCTGACGTCGGCACATCCTATTTGGCTGATGACCATACAACAAACAGTTTGACCGTGGTGTCGACATCGAGAATCCACGGTGTATTTAAGGCTTCACGTGTACTTTCATTCAAGGCACTATCCATCCAGAGCGTACTCTTCGATAGCTGTACCGCACAAGCTGTTCGTTTCACCCCATCCCAGCGTACATGAAATCGTCCGCCAGGTGTTGAAAACGCATTTCCTGTGCGTTTTGATTCATCTCCTGCACAGCTATCTTCACTGCTTTTACAAGCTTTCCTTGCTCAAATTCCATTTCACCCATTGGGTGACTCCTATCTTTAATCTGAAAACTTTGACAGTACTATGTTTGCGCTAATTTTTGTAGGTCCAACTGAGGAAAATAGATTAATGCCTTGTCCCCGGTGCCAAAGGATTTGCAATGTACCACCCAGCGCTCGGGATAACCAGCGGGCAATGTAAGTCCGGCCTGCTTGAGTGCGGCCAGTTACCTGGTGCGGAAGATTTTGGCCAGGGCTCGCTGGCTGAACAGCCAGCCTTTTCTTCCTGATTTTTTTCGCAGTATATTGTGTTGGTCTATCGCCGTATCCGGCATCACCACGTGAACATGCGGATGGTAATCCTGGCGACGATTATGCGTATGCAATACACTGGTAGCGCCAGGCATGCCTTGCAATTGTTTGTCATTGTGACTGAATTGTTTCAGCGTGGTCCAACTGCATTGCATCAGTTGATCGTAAACCACGCGTTGATGCCGTCATGCCAGCGATCAGTAATGAAGAAGCCGAAAAAATTTATTCGGATGGTTGGGAAATGGTCAGGCCATACCTCAGGAAAGTAAAACAACCCAATTAATCATAGAAACTGCAATCGGTGAATCCTTGCAGAACATTACTTAAAGATGCTCTGCTGGGTTAAGTGATGCGCGTTTGCGTGAGTTTGTTTTTTTCTTATACAACAAACTGTCAATATTCGCCTTAACTAACCGGGCAGTTTTTCCCAAAGCTTCTCGCTCAACCTGGTTTAGTTTAGGATATAAATGGCGGATTATGCCATTACGTCCAACTACAACGGGAATACTAAAACAGTTATCTTCGATACCTTGCCACTCCCTGAAATAGGTACTCAGCGGCATGGTGCGATGATCGTCGTAAACTATCGCTTTCAAAACTTCACTTGCAGCAGTTGCGATAGCAAAATTAGTATACCCCTTCTTATTGTAAACATCGAAACCGGCTTTATTCACTTCCTGAAAAATTTTCCGATGCACAAAATTATCGGATATACGTTCACTACCAGCAAAAGCATTACTAAACACCGGAAACTGATTTGGACCATGTTCCCCCAGGATATAAGTCCGCAAATCGTCCGGATGGATTTTTTCCTCAGCAGACAATAACACCCTGAAACGTGCGGAATCCACCAATGTACCGATCCCCATAATTCTGGATGGCGGCAGACCGGCCAACTGCGTCGTAAGATAAGTCAACACATCAACCGGATTGGAAACAATAACAAAAATAGCGTTTGGATTATTGCTCACCAGCATTGGAATCATGTATTTGAAAAGCTTTACATTGGCTTCACCCAATTGCATCCGGCTGGTCAGTCTTCCTTTCTTTTTAACCGAAGTGGTTATGACCAGAATATCGCTGTTTTTGACATTCTCAATCATACTGTATTCTATTGACATGGGCCGTTCGCAAAATGATAAAGTATGTTGCAAATCCAGAGCATCGCCTTGTACCCGTTGGATATTACGACCCGCCAAAATCAAATGGCTGCATAACCCCTTTAACACCAGGGCATAAGCAAGCGTTGAACCGACATGGCCGGTACCGATGATGGAAATTTTCATAGTTAACCCTCACTGATATTCTCTTCGTACCACAATTTTGGCAAATGCTTATCTTTAAGTCGGCAGTTTTATAGAATGGTTAATCAACACCCATCCGTCCATTCGTTCGTTCTAAATTGATAAAACGGCCAAGGCATTCATCTTCATGATTCGTTGGACAGTTTCCAAATTAGAAAATTGCTAACATTTCTTTGTTAATGTTTGATAGATATGTTTTGTATGATTCTCATAAAACGTTCAGCTTTTACTTTCTGATATAATTAAAAAAATATTAATTAAAAACAGATACTTTTAAACCAATATGTCCGAATCAGTTATTTCTGTTCCTGGCTTCTGGCGGCGTTTTGTATGCTTGCTTTATGAAGCATTGATACTGCTTGCGGTTATTTTTATAGCCAGTTTTATCTTTCACCTTATTTTCCGCGATCCCCAAGCTACCTACTTCAGGCCTTTATATCAATTCTACTTGCTGGTTGTTATGGGCTACTATTTTATTTGGTTCTGGACGCACGGCGGACAAACACTCGCCATGCAAACATGGAAAATGCGAGTCGTTACAACAGAATATAAAAAACTGGATGAACGTAAGGCCATGATTCGTTATTTATTGGCAGTAACCGGAATCTTATTTCTGGGTATCGGTTTTTTTTGGGCATTCGTAGATCGTGAACATCAATTTCTGCATGACCGTCTTGCCGGCACCCGCATTGTCAAAATAAATGGTTAAACATCGTGGAAAACAGGTTAGTTCGTTTTAAAAACAACAGGTCGACTGTTTGATCAATATTGATCAGGCGCTATTAACTATTTTTAGACCCTTATGCTAAAATAGTTATTTGACATTTGTCCGGCGATACGAAATTTAAGTAAATTATTAGCGTGACATGACGTAAAAAAATAAGTGTTATGAATCAGTATTACTACATGTGATGAAGGATCTGACTATGCCTGCATTAATTTTTTCAAAGCCTGTCCAATTCAGAACGTTTCAAAACGAACATGCATTGGCTTTTTATTGGCTCTTTTTATGTAGTACTTCTTTAAGTATTTTTTTGTTTGATCTTTATACCCCGCTCGGGGTTGCTGCAGGCACACCCTATGTTTTGGTTATTTTTTGCAGTTTATGGTTTAAAGGTAATCAAAGTACCTATATTGCGGTTATTCTAAGTATATTTTTAACAATAACAGGATTTTTTCTATCCCATGGACAAGTCGCTCCAATGGATGTAGTTCTTACAAATCGTGTCTTAGCTCTGTCCACCATTCTTATTACTGCATTTATGGTGTTGAAATTAAAGCAGGCGAATCATGAGATTTCATCGTTAAAAACAGAATCATACATCGATGCACTAACGCAGTGTAAAACTGATCGAGCCTTTGTTTCTGAGTTAATCACCGAAATCAAACGTTGTAAACGTTACAAACATAGTCTTTCCATAGCCATTTTTGATGTCGATCATTTCTCCAAGTTAATACATACCAGCAAGTCAAACAAACCACAAAGTGAACGATTGATCAAAAATTTATCCAGCGAAATAAGCAGTTCAATCCGGAATTCCGATCAACTGTACCGAATCAGTCATGATCGATTTGCAGTCATCTTTGTAGAAACAGATATTCATGAAGCCAAAGAAGTCAGTAACGCGCTTCGTGAAAAAATATTCAAATTAAATCATTCCAATTTTCAACCGGGCTTTACAGTCAGTGCCGGTATCGCTTCTCTAGAACCCGATGATAATAGACGTAAAATATACAAACGTGCCGAAAAAGCCTTAATGCAGGCCAAAGCTAACGGAAGAAATCAAGTTTCAACGTTACCGGAAATCAAACGTAATGATAAAATGCTTGTTCCTGCTATTTTGTTACGTTCCAGGTCAAATTGAACACGTTAAATCAGTCAGATAACCAACAAACAGCAAACATTAATCTTTTGAATAAATTATCAAGTAAAACATAAATATTTTAATCCAACACGTTATTTTTAGTGGTTTTTCTTATATAATTCAAACTCATTCGATTTCTTAAGCTATATTGCTTGAATCTATCCATGAGTTTGCTCAACAAATCAATGGCCAGCAAGTCTAATGGCCGATCACTGTCACCACGGGTATCAAGACTCCTCAGAGAATCCGGCTGGTTAATACTCGTTGGTGCTGCACTTTATCTTATTCTCATTTTCTCCAGTTATAATCAGGGCGATCCTGGTTGGTCTCACAGCGGAGATTATGATCACGTCAAAAATGCGGGCGGCAGTATTGGCGCCTGGGCGGCGGATTTCCTGCTGTATTTCTTTGGTATCTCAGCGTGGTGGTGGATATTCTTTTTCTTTGCCACCGTACTCTGGAGCTACCGCCGTATCGATACGGCAGGCATTTTTGATCGTCATTCGATTTTCATTTCTTTCGGTGGTTTTTTACTACTTTTGCTGGCCAGCAGTGGTCTTGAATCGCTGCGCTTTTATAGCCTGAATATTGAATTACCGTATCATTCCGGTGGAATACTTGGAGAAACCATAAGCATTTATCTTTCAGAGCTACTGGGTTTTACCGGCGCCACCCTGACATTTTTGATTCTGATTGCTGTCGGTTTCAGTCAATTTACAGGACTTTCATGGGTCCGTTTTGTAGAAAAAATAGGCGAAGTTATTGAAAACAATTTTCTGCTAATAAAAAACTGGTGGCTTAGCAAAACCAGAAAACATGTTGATGAATGGATCGATGACACTGAACCAGAAATTTTTTCAACATCCGAAAAACCGCAACCCGCAGAAAACAAACCATTACATATCGAGCTCCCTGCCTCAAACATTGCAAAATCGGAACGTGCCATTAAAGAAAAACAAAAGTCTTTGTTCTTTAACGCCCCTGAATCACTGTTACCACCACTCCATTTGCTTGATGAACCTGAAAAAGACATCGAAATTTTATCCAAGGATACATTGGAGGCCACTTCACGGTTAATTGAGAACAAACTTAAGGAATTTGGCGTATCGGTTAAAGTTGTCGCCGCTTATCCCGGCCCCGTCATTACCCGATATGAAATCGAGCCCGCTGTCGGTGTAAAAGGCAATCAAATCATTAATCTGGTTAAGGATCTGGCCCGGGCACTATCAGTAGCAGGTATCCGTGTGGTTGAAACAATTCCTGGAAAAACCACCATGGGCCTTGAAATCCCAAACCCCAAGCGGCAAGTTGTACGTTTATTGGAAATTCTCAGTTCACAATCTTATGCCGATACCGCTTCACCTCTAACGATAGCTTTGGGTAAGGACATCAGTGGCCGGCCCGTTGTTTCGGATCTGGCTAAAATGCCACACGCGCTGGTCGCCGGCACAACAGGCTCCGGTAAATCGGTGGCGATTAATGCTATTATCTTAAGTCTGATTTACAAAAGTACTCCTGATCAGATCCGGTTGATTCTGGTTGATCCCAAGATGCTGGAATTATCCGTTTACGAAGGTATTCCGCATCTTCTGACGCCTGTTGTAACCGACATGAGTGAAGCAGCAAGTGCCTTGCGCTGGTCGGTCGGTGAAATGGAGCGCCGCTATAAACTGATGTCCTCACTCGGTGTACGTAATTTAAACGGTTACAATCAAAAAATACGCGAAGCCGCTAAAAATGAAGAACCATTATACAATCCGCTGACTTCAACGGAAGACACGCCGGAATTGCTTGAAGAACTGCCATTAATCGTCGTTGTCATTGATGAACTGGCAGACTTGATGATGGTCGCCGGAAAAAAAGTCGAGCAGTTAATTGCCCGACTGGCACAAAAAGCACGTGCAGCTGGAGTTCATCTGTTACTGGCAACCCAGCGCCCTTCGGTTGACGTCATCACAGGTCTGATTAAAGCAAACATTCCAACCCGAATTGCTTTCCAGGTATCGAGCAAAATCGATTCACGCACGATTCTGGATCAGATGGGCGCAGAAACGCTGCTGGGACAGGGCGACATGCTATACCTTCCCCCCGGAACCGGTTACCCGCAACGCGTCCACGGCGCCTATGTCGCAGACCATGAAGTGCATAATGTTGTCGAATATCTAAAAGAACACGGCGAGCCTTGTTACGTTGAAGATATCCTGCAAACCAGTGAAGAAAACAATGCTGAATTTTCACCAGAATCCTCAAGACAAAGCAGTAGCGAAACTGACCCGCTTTACGACGAAGCGGTTCAGATAGTACTCAAAACACGCCGTGCATCGATCTCGATGGTACAAAGAAATCTGCGCATTGGCTATAATCGTGCTGCGCGGCTTATCGAGGACATGGAGCGCGCCGGCTTGGTCTCGGCAATGCAAAGCAATGGCAATCGCGAAGTCCTGGCCCCATCGCGCAGTGAATAGCTATTCTTATCTTAATTTTTTTGGCATGAACTTTACCTATTTTTTCCGTACGTTTTGGCTCTATGTTTTTTTGATAGGCGCACCTTCATCAGTATGGGCAGCCGCGATTGAAAATCTGAAACTTTTCATCCAGGAAACACAAACTGTACAAGCCAATTTTTCACAGGCACTGGCTGACAGAAATGCACGTATCACGCAGCGATCCAGTGGCATCATGCAATTTGAGCGGCCGGACAAATTTCGCTGGATTTACAAAGAGCCCTATGAACAATCGATCATTGGTGACGGGAAACAGGTCTGGTTTTACGACCATGACCTCGAACAAGTTACCGTCCGGGAATTTAACATTGCCATAGGCAGCAGTCCCGCGGCACTACTTGCCGGAAATAATGCGATAGAAGAAAACTTTGAATTGAATAATCTCGGCGTTCAGGAAGACGTCGAATGGCTCGAAGCAATCCCCAAAAACAAGGACAGCGCGTTTGAATTCATACAAATGGGGTTTTCCATGGAAGGTGAATTAAAATTTATGGCGTTACGCGATAGCTTTGGCCAAACAACTTATTTGTCTTTCACCGAAATGACCAAAAATCCAAAATTCCCCGAGAATTTGTTCCACTTTAGCCCACCTGAAGGCGTTGACGTCATAAGTGAATGATTTATTGACAGATTACAAACCTGAATCGCCCCTTGCCGAGCAATTAAGGCCCAAAACACTGGATGATATTGTCGGACAATATCATCTGTTGGGCAAAGGTAAACCATTACGCCTTGCAATCGAATCGGGCAAACCGCACTCGATGATTTTATGGGGGCCACCGGGTACAGGCAAAACCACACTCGCACAAGTCATGGCGGATACTTTCAACGCCGAATTTATCTCGGTTTCCGCTGTATTATCGGGGATTAAGGATATCCGCAACGCCATTGAACAGGCACAATTAACACTGCAACAAAGCGGACGCCACACGATCCTGTTTGTTGACGAAGTTCATCGCTTCAACAAATCACAACAGGATGCATTTTTACCGCATGTCGAACAAGGGCTGATTACTTTTATCGGTGCAACGACAGAGAATCCATCGTTTGAAGTCAACAATGCACTGCTTTCCAGGGCTCAGGTTTACAATCTGACGCCATTGACCGACGACGAACTTCGGCAAATTTTCAACCGGGCAACCAAAATCACCCAAAACAAACACAATTTTACTGAAGATGCGCGTGAACTCACGATAACGTTTGCTGATGGCGATGCAAGGCGCATGCTCAATCTTTTTGAACAATTGATGCTGGCTGCCGAAGCCGGAAACACAACACACATCGACGTTGATTTTGTTCGCAATGCCTTATCGAGTAATTCCCGTCATTTTGATAAGGGTGGAGATGCATTTTACGATCAGATTTCAGCATTGCATAAATCCGTTCGCGGTTCATCGCCGGATGCTGCATTGTATTGGTTATGCCGCATGCTGGATGGCGGGACCGATCCACTGTATATTGGCCGCCGCCTGGTACGCATGGCCATTGAAGATATCGGCATCGCTGATCCGCGCGCTTTACAAATAACCCTGAATGCCTGTGAAACCTACGAACGATTAGGCAGTCCCGAAGGAGAACTGGCATTAGCCCAATCCGCACTGTATTTAGCCTGTGCACCCAAAAGCAATGCCGCTTACATGGCGTACAAAAAGGCTCGTTCATTTATTAAACAAGATAAATCACGTCCGGTACCGCTTCATTTGCGCAACGCACCCACCCGGCTTATGCAAAAAATGGGGCATGGCCGCAATTATCGTTATGCCCATGATTTTCCTGACGCTTATGTTGCTGGCGAACGCTATTTCCCGGATGATATGCCAGAAGTTACTTTTTACCAACCGACGAAACATGGCCTTGAAATTAAAATTCTGGAAAAATTGAACACTTTGCGCAACCTGGATAAAGCTGCTAAAAAATCATCTGCTGACAGATAAAACAACACCAAGATAACCAATACTGGCCATAAGATAAACACCCGGAGTTTAAATGTTAGACATTCAATTGTTACGCACCGATTTGGATCGTATTACACAGCAACTGGCAGCCCGCAACTTCCAGTTCCCCGTCGAACGGTTCAATCAACTCGAACTGGAACGAAAAAAAATCCAAACTCACACTGAGGAACTGCAAGCCAAACGCAACGCCACATCAAAGCAAATCGGAATTGCAAAAAGCAAAGGAGAAGACGTATCCGGAATACTCGCCGAAGTTGCTAACCTGGGAGATGAATTAAAACAATCCGCCATCAATCTGGAACAGATTCAATCTGCGCTTCAAGGTATTTTGCTCGAAGTGCCGAATCTACCGCATGACAGCGTACCGGAAGGCGCCAGTGAAGAAAACAATCAGGAAATCCGCCGCTGGGGTGAAATTCAGGCTTTCGATTTCGAGATCAAAGACCATGTCAGCATCGGTGAAGGCATTGGTATGCTGGACTTTGAAGCAGCCGTTAAACTCAGCGGATCACGGTTTACCCTGATGAAAAATGGACTCGCCAGACTGCATCGTGCGCTCGCTCAATTTATGCTGGATACGCATGTCCAGGAAAATGGATATATTGAAGTCTATACGCCTTACCTTGTTAATCGAAACAGTCTACAGGGAACGGGACAACTGCCCAAGTTTGAGGAAGATCTTTTCGTTGTCCATGCTGGCGGCAACAAAAATCCCGAAGAATCAGAACACCAAGACGGTTTTTATCTGATACCCACCGCAGAAGTTCCAATCACCAATATTGTTCGCGAAGAAATCGTACCGATGAAAGCACTGCCATTGAAATTTGTTGCGCATACGCCATGCTTTCGTTCCGAAGCGGGCAGCTATGGCCGGGACACCCGTGGGCTGATCCGACAACATCAATTCGACAAAGTGGAACTGGTCCATATCGTCCATCCAGACGAATCGTACACCGCTTTGGAAGAATTAATTGGTAACGCTGAAAAAATATTACAAAAACTGAAGCTTCCGTACCGGGTAATCACGCTCTGTACCGGCGACATGGGTTTTTCAGCCGCCAAAACCTATGACATCGAAGTCTGGCTGCCCTCGCAAAATACCTATCGGGAAATTTCATCCTGCAGCAATTGTGAGGCTTTCCAGGCAAGACGTATGCAGGCGCGCTTTCGCAATGAAAAAGGAAAACCCGAGTTATTGCACACGTTAAACGGATCGGGGCTTGCCGTCGGCAGAACACTGGTGGCCATTTTGGAAAACTTTCAAAATGCCGATGGCAGCGTTTCCATTCCCGATGTATTACAACCGTACATGAATGGTCTTGACCGATTACAGATTGCAGGAGGAAAATGACGACCATGCAATCCTTTTTAATTGACGGGGTAATCAAACATGCAAAACGAAAATAACGATACACAAACCAATCAAACAGATACAACGGCTGATGATACGCAGATCAAAGACGATTTGACCGCATTGGAGAGAGATATTCATGACGCACTCGTGGATGGCGTCAATATCCATGAAACCGTACATAACCTGACCTTACGCGCGATCAATGCAGACCGGCTGGACATTGATTCCATCCGCCGCATCGTCACAGCGGTCGTCACAGGCGTTCAGGAGGGTTCGCAAAAACAACTCCTTACCGCTTCAAATCAGACACAAACTGCAAAATCTCAAATCACCGAAGCAGTTTCTGGCCTTGACTCAGCACTGGCGCGTGTCGCTGAAGCCACCAAACTCGCGATGCAGGAAGCTGCCGGACGCGCACAAAAATTTTCCGACCAGGAATTGGTACGTACCAAATCCGATCTGGAAGGTCTGGAAAGTCTGTTTTTGGATACCTTGCAAAATACCACTTCAGCGGCCAAAGGCACAATTTCGGAAATCTGGGATGATGTTACAACACATGCCAAAAATAACGGCACAGTTGTCGGTGCACAGTTGAAAGATACACTATCGCTTTTTGCGCAGCAGGCTTCTTCAGTCGGATATGCACAACTCGAGGCGGGTGCACATTTAGCGCAATCCACGGCCGGGTTTATCCATAAAATAGCAACCGGTGTGCTATCGGGCATTAAAGATCATACGCAACACAAAAAGTAACATCCCAACGTTCACTACGTTTCCAGATAACCCCGGAAAATCCAGGAGATTTGAAACATCAGGAGTTTCCGGTGTCAAGTGATGGCATCTTTTGATGCCAGTAACGTATGTTTTTCTGACGCCAGCTTTCAAAAGATACCCCTTCCCGCTCAAAACGCACCTGAACAGCGCCATGCCAGTCACTGCGCAATAAAATTGAGCCCAGTATCCGGTAGCGTTCAATCACCTCGGGGTGGGGATGTCCGAAACGATTCAGATAGCCAACGGTGAAAACCGTTAATTCGGGATTAACCGCTCTTAGAAAGGCTTTGCTTGATGAAGTCAAACTGCCGTGATGCGGCGCGACCAGTACAGCCGACGGTAGTTTATCCGGAAAATGCTCCAATAACCAATTCTCAGACTGACGGTCTATATCGGCTGGCATCAAGATACTGCCATATGCGCTAGTGATTTTCAGCACGCAACTGCTGGGATTGGTTTTTCTTTGCAGATTCTGATATATCTTTACATCCGGATGCAATATTTCAAATACCACGCCATCCCAATCCCATCTCTGACCGGCTTGGCATTGTGCGTTTTCACCGGTTATCAAACGGTCCGATTGTGCTAATACTTGTGATTCATCCAGAGACGACAGGAATATTTCGACCGGTATGCCATCCAGAATGGACTGTGCTCCCCCACTGTGATCGGAATCCGCGTGCGACACAATCATTTTATCCAGTCGCCGAATCCCTTCAGCACGCAGAAACGGTAAAATAACACGGTTACCACTATTCGATTCACCAAAAGAAGGGCCAGTATCGAAAAGAAGGGTATGATTTTGTGTTTGTACGACCATTGCAAGCCCCTGCCCGACATCCAACACCGTTATCCATACCGCCTTCTCTGGCGGTCTTTCCGGGAAAATCAAAAACACGGGTAACAACGCAACCAGTCCAAGCCAGCGCGCAGGAAAACCGGAGAAAAACCCGAATCCCAAACTACCCGGCAATAACAACCAGCAGATACCGGCAATAGCCACAGGAATTGTCCAGAACGGTGGTTTATGCTGTTGCCACACCGGTTGCGGCAAGTCATTGAGCCACTGCAAAAACCCCATGACAAACCTGAGCACTTCATGCGCAACGGGCAACAAAAAATCCAGCCAGGGTATTGTCGCCAATAATGTTAACGGCACGATAATCATGCTGACCAGCGGTATGGCGATTGCATTCGCTAAAGGAGACACCAGCGAGAACTGCTGAAACATTATCAGTAACAACGGCACCAGTCCCAAAGTTATCGCCCACTGAATGCGCAACCATCCCAGCAACCGCGTAACAGTATCCGTCACACCCAAACGGCCGACTGTAACCAGCATAATGATCGCAACCGCACCGAATGACAGCCAGAATCCGGCAGATAATACCGCCCATGGGTCAATGAAAACGACCGTAAACAATGCCAAAGCCAAAATGGCCGACGGCGCCAGTCGCCAGTTAAACCATAATGCTACCGCCAACACGGCCAGCATCAGAAAGGCGCGTTGCGCAGGAACGGCAAAACCTGATAACAGGGCATAACCCAGCGCTGCAACAACAGCCGCAAGCACTGCGGCACGCCGTGCCGGTAATCGCAGCAAAAAAACGGCATGGCTTCTCCACACCACAAACACCAATGCATAAACCAGACTGGCAACCAGCGTAATATGCAAACCGGAAATAGCCATTAAATGATTGGTACCGGTATGCGTAAACACCTGCCAATGTGTTGAAGCAATCGCGCGTTGATCCCCGGTTGCCAAAGTCATCAATACACCGGCGTAAGGTCGATCATGCAGAATTTCTTTGAAACGGTTTTGAATCTGTTGACGTGTCTTCTCTATCCAGTAGGCAGGCTGACCAACCATAACATCCAGACGGATATTATCATTGGCATCCCGCACATAGCCTCCGGCACGTATGTTGCGCTCAAAAGCCCATCGTTCATAATCAAAACCATGCGGATTGGCATTGCCATGCGGACGTTTCAAACGAACGGTTATTTTCCAGCGTTCACCGGCGTTCAGGTTGGGCAATACTGTCGGCCCGGTTTGTGACGTTCTGCTTTTATACCACGATAACGATATCCGACGGGGAACATGAGCCTGTGGTGTCAGAACCTGTTCAACATCGAATTGAAAACGAATTTTTATATCGTTAAATTGCGGCAAACTGGATACTACACCGATGAGTTGTATATCCTTGCCTTCCCAATCCTTAGGCAATTCATCGGCCAATCGCCAATGGGCCTGAATTGCAGCCCAGAAAAAACCACACCCCAGTAACAATACAATAAAAAAGAATTGCCCGATGACCTTCACAAACCGCTTTCTGGAATGCCAGCAAACAACAACCCCTATCACTAGCGGCAATAGGACCAGCGCTAAAGACAACACCGGCAGATTGGCCTGCCATTGCAGCCCAATCACACCCAGAACGAACGCCAGTATTCCGCTACGAAGTGGCACTGACAGTCTGGTTTCTTCTAGGGGGTGTCCGACGTATTGCGCTGAATAGCGACAGGAATATGATGGCGGCCAAAACTGCCGCCATAGTTACCGAAGCATCCGGCAATCAGCGTCCCGCAATGTTTACAACATCCATCATCTTTAAGATCATACTGTTGGATTTCATACCAGTCGCGAATAATCACCGCATTTTTGCATGAAGGGCAATAGGTGGTATCACCTGTTTTATAATAAACATTGCCGGTATAAACATATTGCAGTCCTGCATCCAGTGCCGTTTGACGTGCTTTAATCAATGTTTCTTGCGGCGTTCCGGGTATATCGTTCATTTTATAATCCGGATGAAACGCACTGAAATGTAATGGCACATCAACACCGAGTTCTTTGACGATCCATGCAGACATGGTTTCAATCTCCTGCTCGGAATCATTCAAGCCCGGTATGAGTAAAGTCGTCAACTCAAACCAGACATTCGTTTCATGTTTCAGATACATTAGCGTATCCAATACCGGTTGCAAGTGCGAACCGGTTTGCTTGACATAGAAATGCTCGGTAAATGCTTTTAAATCGACGTTGGCCGCATCCATTTTGGCAAAAAAATCGCGCCGGGGTTCTGCATGAATATAACCCGCAGTTACTGCAACCGTTTTGATTCCTTTGGCGTGACAAGCATCAGCCACATCCATGGCATATTCCGCAAAAATCACCGGATCATTGTAGGTAAACGCGATACTTTTGCAGCCTAGTAAAACAGCCGTATTGGCAATTTCTTCAGGATTGGCCTGTGCAGCCAGTTTATCAAAACTGCGGGATTTGGAGATATCCCAGTTCTGGCAGAATTTGCAGGCGAGATTGCATCCGGCGGTACCGAATGACAAAACACTACTGCCCGGATAAAAATGATTCAGCGGCTTTTTCTCAATCGGATCGACACAAAAACCGGATGATCGCCCATAAGTCGTCAATACCATGGTATCTCCAACCCGTCCACGTACAAAACATGCGCCACGCTGACCATCGTGCAACTTGCAGTCCCGCGGACATAAATCGCACTGAATACGTCCATCGTCCAGCTTATGCCAGTATTTGGCCGGAAATCGTTCCGCTTCACTGATCGGTTCATCCATGACTCTTTTCCTCTATAAAATCGGTTTCTCGCCATTTCTGGATGGTATATCGTGATAATTGAATCGCATCATCCCAGAAATCAGGATATAACCCTGCTTTCATTTTTAACTGCGCCATAAATTCCTCTGGTCGTGGCAGGCTATCCCAAACTTGGGGCAAAAAAGTACTCCGGTATATGCCATATTCAAACATAACACCGTCTATTCCCGGCCTTAACTGTGCCAAAGCATCCGCCTCATTGACAAACGTGATGGGTTGCAATGCGGAAAGCAAAGACACCTCAATCTTGATATATTTCCATTCGTTAACGGTAACCGGTTGAAAGCGGGTGTCCCGCAATGCAGCCGACACCGCATTGCTGCTGACGTCTTTAATTAGGGACTGATGAGCAAGCAAAGAACCGATGCATCCCCGCAATTGGCCATTTTTTGTTAGCGTAATAAACGTTGCTCCAGGCTCAACCAGCCATTGCGCTGTTTTGTCAATGGAATCATCGTTCCCGTCATTAACTTTCAACGCATGAGCAATAGCCGAACGTGCGATCTTTAATAAGATTCTGCCTTTCGCTTGATCATGAATAGGTTGTGGCTGCATGTCTTACTTCCTGCTCAACTGTAACAAAAGGCAATGGCTGTATAACCGACTACCTGATCACGCGAACCTGCGGTATCGCCTGAGTTACGCAAATCGAGCAAATAAGGCTTTAAATGATGCCGCTGTGCCGCTCGGATCAGACCGCTTATCGGTGTGCCCCCACAAGCATGATCATGGGCTATCGGCTGTTTTAATTCCAGGATCGACTGGACTGTAGCACTATCCACTTCCTGTGCCGTTGCATACGGTAAATAATGCGACAAATCAGAACTGATCACAATTAACGTTTCATCACCCCCCCAGATACAATCAAGCACTTCCGCTACTTCTTCAGCTGAAGCCATGCCAACCGCCAAAGGCAGCACAGTAAAATCTGAAAGTACCTGTATCAGGAACGGCAAGTGGACTTCGAGTGAATGCTCCAATGCATGCGCTTCAACGCTTGTCGTAACCTGCGGCAAATCTGCAATGGCGCGAACCGCATCATCATCTACTTTTACCGGCCCAAGCGGTGTATCGAAGTAATCTGCACCAGGCAAGGCAAGCCCACGTACAGCCACACGATGTGTTGGACCCAGCAAAATGACGCGTTTAATCACATCACGCATCGGAGATAATGCGGCATAACCTGTTGCGGCGATTGCGCCGGAATACATATAACCGGCATGGGGGACGATTAAAGCTTTAGGTATCAGGTCATAATGTCTAGCGCTGGACATCAACTGTCTTATATTCTCTGATAATTGTGATGCATCAGAAGCATAAAACAATCCTGCTACAGCCGGTTTACGGATTGATGGTGCATGAATACTCATCATTATTTTTCCCATAAATCAGATATATTCATAATATATAGGAATTTATTTTGCAGAATCAAGTATATTTATTTTCCGCTATCACTTCTTAAATCAACGACTGGGCCGGATTAGGTCATGACGACGCAGATTCAGTCCATAACGCACTAAAGCTGACTCAAAATGCGTAAATTGTTCAATCTGCTGACCGTTATGAATCCATAATTTTTGTAAGCGATCGATCGCCTTGGTATTGCTCACGGTATCGTCTGGCAAATACTTCAGAAATTGTGCTGCCCGTATGGCAAGTGGCGATAAGGGCGGCATCGCTTTGGCCCATTTCTCTCGCAATTCGCACAAAAAAATCTGCGTAGTGACTTTTCCAATGCCCTTTCCCAGCCGCATGATACGCCGCTCCAGGTCTCGTGCATCAGTAGCCGCTTCGTGCAGTTGATTTAGATTTCCGCCATAATCATGCAACAAGGATTGATTGACGGACAATAATTTGGTCGCTGTTTTGAAATCGTAACGGGTGTAACCCCCTTCATCCAGCAATGATACCAGCCGGTCCCAACCCGCATTGATGACCTGCTCCGGTGACATGACGTGATATTTTCTCAATACCTGCCATGTCTGTTTGGCTATTTTTTCGGAAATATGTGCGCCATACAACAGGGCGGCAAGAAACCATTTGTATATTTCTTCGGATTTCAGATTTTCTAAATCGATACCCAGTTCAAATGCGTAACTGCCGCCCTGCTCCGCCACAAAAACCGAAGGATCCTTGTCGTATTCACAATGCATGGGTGAACACTACAAGGTTTTAACCCCGTTAACAAGTTATTCCCTTTACTCCTGGATGGCGAGATGCGCGATACCGGAACTCAAATCCTGGCCTTTGGATTCTTTTCCTTCAAGCTTGATTTGCAGACGTAGTTCATTCATGGAATCCGCATTTCGTAACGCATCCTCATAACTGATCAATTCATTTTCATACATGTCAAACAATGCCATATCAAAGGTCTGCATACCCAGTTCACGTGATTTTTTCATAATCTGCTTGATTTCATGCACTTCACCTTTGAATATCAGATCGGATATCAACGGCGAATTCAGCATGATTTCAATGGCAGCCACCCGGCCTTTACTATCCTTTTTGGGAATCAACCGTTGCGCGATCATACCCCGCAAGTTAAGCGACAAATCCATTAATAACTGCGGGCGGCGTTCTTCAGGAAAGAAATTGATAATCCGATCCAGCGCCTGGTTTGCACTGTTAGCATGTAGGGTACCCATACACAAATGTCCGGTTTCAGCAAATGCAATCGCATGTTCCATGGTTTCACGGTCACGAATCTCCCCGATTAGAATCACATCAGGCGCCTGGCGCAGGGTATTCTTTAACGCGGCTTCCCACGAATCGGTATCAACACCGACTTCACGCTGGGTAATCACGCAATTGATATGCTCATGGACATATTCAACCGGATCCTCAATCGTGATGATATGGCCGTAACTGTTTTTGTTGCGGTGCCCGATCAATGCCGCCATCGAGGTCGATTTACCCGAACCGGTTGCACCGACAAAAATAACCAGCCCTCTTTTACTCATTACCACTTCTTTCAGAACCTGCGGCAAACCCAGATCATCAAAATCAGGAATTTTCGTGGTGATCGTCCGTAATACTATACCCACGCGCTGTTGCTGAACAAAAGCATTCACACGAAAACGCCCGATACCGGTTGGGTTAATGGCAAAGTTGCATTCCTGGGTTTTCTTGAATTCTTCGTCCTGAATATCATTCATGATGGCGCGCGCCAAAGACTCGGTATGTTGCGCGGTCAAAGCCTGCTGAGAAACCGGTGTCATTTTCCCATCGACTTTTAAAGCGGGTGGAAAACCGGCAGTAATAAACAAATCGGAAGCCTTCTTGCTCAGCATCAAACGCAGAAGATCGTGCATAAATTTTGTTGCCTGTTCCTTATTCATAACGATATTCCTGTATTATCTGAAATTGTCTTTATTGGCTGCTCTATTGCGTGCTTCAGCCATGGTCACCACATTACGCCGCACCAAATCGGTAAGATTCTGATCAAGTGTTTGCATACCCGCACCTTGCCCCGTTTGTATCGCTGAATACATCTGCGCAACCTTGCCTTCACGAATCAGATTCCGTATAGCCGGTGTTCCGATCATGATTTCATGTGCGGCAACACGGCCGTTGCCATCTTTGGTCTTCATCAAAGTCTGAGAAATCACCGCCCTGAGAGACTCCGATAACATTGCACGAATCATATCTTTCTCTTCTCCCGGAAACACGTCGATAATACGGTCTATGGTTTTTGCCGCAGAGCTGGTATGCAATGTGCCGAACACCAGATGCCCTGTTTCAGCGGCTGTCATCGCCAATCGAATGGTCTCCAGGTCACGCAACTCACCGACCAGGATAATATCCGGATCTTCACGCAACGCTGAGCGTAACGCATTTTCAAAACTGTGGGTATCCCGCCCGACTTCACGCTGATTAATCAGGGATTTTTTACTTTCGTGAACAAATTCAATCGGATCTTCCAAAGTCAAAATATGACCGTAATCATTTTCATTGATATGGTTAATCATTGCCGCAAGGGTTGTCGATTTACCCGAGCCGGTCGGCCCGGTTACCAGCACGACCCCACGTGGCTGATTGGCGATTTCTGCAAAAATCTTCGGTGCGTTGAGATCTTCCAGCGTCAGCACTTTGGATGGAATCGTCCGCATAACAGTTGCCGCACCACGCTGGGTATTAAATGCATTGACCCGGAAACGCGCCATATTAGGCACTTCAAAAGAGAAATCACATTCCAGATTTTCTTCATAATATTTGCGCTGTCCGTCATTCATAATGTCATACACCATGGCATGTACTTCCTTATGACTCATTTCAGGCAAATTAATCCGTTTGACTTCACCATGCACCCGAATCATGGGAGGCATGCCAGCCGATAAGTGCAAATCCGAAGCCTTATTTTTAACGACAAATGCGAGCAGTTCTACGATATTCATGTGTTCCCCTAATTTCCGCCTATGATCAGTTTCACCGGTCAATGTTAAACGTTCACGGCAAAACGCTATTGGATGAACAGGCGCAATAGATTAGGTTATTTCCAACTTTGGCAGAAATGGGGGAAAGCTCAAACGGGTACGCTGCTAATTGGATACTGATAGCGTAACAAGCAAAATGCAGATTGTTTTTTTAGCTGAAATTGATCGCGTTAAGGCTTTGATGCGATGAAGACGATTTCATGAAATTCGATTTCAATCGGAGAATTGCCGTAAGCCTGTTCAAGTGCCCTGGCTGTCGCCTTGGTAACCGTTTCAGCATTCACGGAAGCGCGTTCGTTGATTTCCAAAACACCAGGATTCCCTTCAACAAAACCTTTGGCAAGATGCTCGGTATCGTGAATGACTAACTTTTCTGTTACCGGATGAACGCCGATATTCTCAAAACCGGCTTCACTTAACAGGGTCTTGATATGTTCGACATCATGAAACCCAAACGGCGTATGCAAAAATTGTGGCGGATTGTCATTAAAAAAACTGGAAATCGTTTCATGCGCAATCGCCACCGATTTGTTTTTTTCCATGGAATCCCAGACATTAAAAGCCAAAGTTCCACCCGGTTTTAAGGTTCGCGCCATTTCTGCTATCCCCTGGGCTTTGTCCGGAAAAAACATGATGCCGAACTGGCAGACAACAGCATCAAAAAAATGATCATCGAATGACAATGACGAGGCATCAGCCAGATCAAACGTCACACCCGGTAAATCGGCATGTTTTTTCCTGGCATAATCGAGCATGGCGGGATTCAGATCCGTGGCCTTAATTTGTACATCGGCTGGCAAAGCCTGGCGCAAATGATACGTGGAAATACCCGTTCCACATGCCACCTCGAGTATTGTGCCATCCACTGCCATCTTGTCCTTGATCCTGTTCGCCAGATCCCTGGCTGAAAATTCAAACAAATACGGTCCCAAATGGGCATCGTAAATTTCGGGAATGGATCCGATGAATGCAGCGTGTTTATTGGTCATGCTTTTTCCTAACAGACATTTGCTTTAAGACAACTGAAATAAAGATTGAACAACGCTCATTATACCCACGTCTTGTTATACGATGAAATTGTCACCCAAAATTACATGGCATTAACTGCACTTGAGTACCGCCATAATTCAAAACACATAATGAGTTGCCATGTTCCACTTTTTGTTATCCAGTTAATTTAGAATCTTAGGATACGGTGGTGCACTTGATTTTTGAATACGGGATACGGGGTTGGGGTTGAACCAAAGTGTCAGGTCTTGAGTTAACTCATTTAAAAGTGCAAGTAAGTGATCTGAGTAAGTTTATGCTTTCCAGGAAAACAAATTAATGTGTAAGAAAGGGGATCGCACATTAATTTGTCTTAAATTACCGATAATAAATTGATATTCGGTATTTCATTTACCCCGGATTCCACAAGTTCCATCCAGGCTACTTGCTAAACCAATTAACCATGCTATATGCAGGCAACAATCAGCTTACAATCCTTCCTGAAACCCTCGGTCAGTTAAGCCAATTGACTGAACTAAAATTGGAAAATAATCGATTAATTACTTTACCTTCATCACTTAGCAAGCTTAATAAATTAAAGCGTCTTGAAGTATCTGACAATCTGTTAGGGAGTGTGACCAATTAACCCGGATTATCCATTAATTCAGATAGGTATAAAACAGTCAATCACTCTGCCCGATGGCAAATAACCGCTGATATTCCTTGATGGCGTAGCGATCGGTCATCCCGGCAATGTAATCCGCAATCGCCTGATAGCCATAGTGTTTGAATTTCTGCTGATGTTTGTTGGGAAGCAGCCGCACGTTCGAACTGAAAGCGTCAAATAATCGTTGAATGATATGCGATGCCTTATTGCTCATGCGCATGACGCGAAAATGCAGGTACAGGTTTTCATTCAGAAATTTTTTGAGTTCCTGTTGTTCTTTTTTAATGCCCGGACTGAAGCCGATTAACGTCGGGGCGGTATAAACATCGGTTAAATCGTTAATCTGCGCCGTTTTGATATTTTGCGTACTATGTTCGGTCAAATCGGTTGCGACCGTGTTGATCATGGCGCGAACGGTTTCATGCACCAGACGCCGCCCGGTAAGCGTTGGATATTTTTGCGTGACGACTTGCCAGTGCCGGGAAAAAATACCGACTTGCTGGAGTTGCTCCAGGTCAATCAAACCGGAACGCAGTCCATCGTCAACATCGTGATTGTTATACGCAATTTCATCGGCAAAATTGGCCAGTTGCGCTTCCAGTGACGGCCGTTGATTCTGGATAAATCGCTCGCCCACCGCTCCCAGGGTGCGGGCATTCTTTTTGGACACATGCTTCAGGATTCCGGCACGCGTTTCAAAGCATAAATTCAACCCGTCAAATGCTGCATAGCGTTCTTCGAGGATATCAACGACGCGCAATGATTGCAGGTTATGCTCAAAACCGCCGTGTTCCTTCATACATTGATTCAACGCATCCTGTCCGGCATGCCCGAAAGGCGTATGACCCAGATCATGCGCCAAAGTGATGGCTTCGACCAGATCTTCGTTCAAACCCAGATTACGCGCGATAGACCGCCCGATTTGTGCGACTTCCAGACTGTGTGTCAGACGCGTACGGAACAGATCGCCTTCATGATTGACAAATACCTGCGTTTTATATTCAAGCCGACGGAAGGCTTTGGAGTGAATGATCCGGTCGCGGTCACGCTGAAATTCGCTGCGTCCGGTCGGTGGTACCTCATTATAAACCCTGCCACGTGTATTGCAGTCGGATACGGCATAAGATGCCAGATTACTCATTCGACATACAGGCTGACAATGTTTCAATAATTAATTGTGGGGGAATGTCTGCACGCATAACGGCATCGCCGATACGATTGAGCACAATAAAACGGGGTTTCCCGGCAGAAACCTTTTTATCCAGTGACATTAATTCAAGATATTTTTCGGGTTCCATTCTGGGCGCTTCAACCGGCAATTTGACTTGTTGAAAAATCTTGCGAATCCGTGCGACATCGGCTTCGGTAATCAGCTTCATGCGCCGGGATAATTCTGCAGAAAGTACCGTACCCGCCGCTACTGCCTCACCGTGCAGCCACACACCATAACCCACGCCATTTTCAATGGCATGACCAAAGGTATGCCCCAGGTTCAGCAAAGCACGCACACCGCTTTCCTTCTCATCCGCAGCGACAATTTCAGCCTTGTTCTCGCAACTACGCTGAATCGCTTCGATTAATGGTACCTGTTCCCTTGCCAGCAACCGCTGCATATTCTGCTCCAGCCATTCAAAAAACACCGGATCGCGAATCAGGCCGTACTTGATTATTTCGGCCAGCCCGGCATGAAATTCCCGCTCTGGCAGCGTCTCCAGCGTTGCACTATCGGCCAGCACCATTTGCGGTTGATAAAACGCACCGATCATGTTTTTACCCAATGCATGATTAATGCCGGTTTTCCCGCCGACTGACGAATCGACCTGCGCCAACAAGGTAGTCGGTATCTGGATAAAAGGCACGCCGCGCAGATAAGTAGCCGCGGCAAAACCGGACAGGTCTCCGACCACACCACCACCTAACGCCAATATGGTTGTATTGCGCTCACAATGATTCTTCAATAATGCATCGTAGATAATATTGAGCGTTTCCCAGTTTTTGTACGCTTCTCCATCCGGAATGATAATCGGTATGGTCTGTACACCTTGTTTTTCCAGTGCTTCACATAATGGTTCCAGATAAAGCGGCGCGATCATGGTGTTACTCACGATTGCCACACGCTTTTGCGGCAAACAAGAGAGGATTAAATCAGTCTGACTGAGTATGCCATTACCAATATGAATGGGATAATTGCGTTTCTCGGATGTTGGTGAAAAATCTACCGTTATGGTTCGCATAGCCGATAATGTATCAATAGGTTGTGAAGAATTATAATGTATTAATCGTTTCGTCAGTTCCTTGATCAGGGTTCTGACATTTTGTTTGCCGGTATCAATGATTATATGCGCCGTTTCACGGTAAAACGCATCGCGTTGCTGATATAACTCGTTTAATTTTGCCCGCAAATCCTTGGTTTGCAGTAATGGCCTGTTCTTATCAAAGCGTGTTCTACGATACAAGTCATTAACCGAGGCCCTTAAATAAACCACAATGCCGTTCTTTCTGAGCATAAGGCGATTATCCGGATTGAGTACAGCACCACCACCCGTCGCCAGAACAATATTGCTCTTCTTGATCAATCGACGCAAGACCTGTGATTCGCGTTTACGGAAGCCGGCTTCACCCTCAATTTCAAAAATAACCGGAATGGTTACCCCCGTCCTTTCCTGTATTTCATGATCACAGTCAAAAAATTTTTTCCCGGTATAGCTGGCCAGCGATTTTCCTATCGTCGTCTTCCCCGCCCCCATCATACCAACCAGAATAATATTGGCTTGGCCCAAAGCCAGTTTCTCCTGATCGTCGAGATCTTTCATTCGTTTATGCGTACTCATAAATCACAATTTTAGCGGATCAAACCGAACGAAGATACCTTTAACTCAACCGGGTGATTCTAACATATTGTTTGAAAAATAAATTACCTCCTCTGCGGGTGTTTATGCAGTGATGCATTGTCCAAAGGAAGTTTTATTTCTCTCCATTGCATAACCGAATGCTGCTTTCTTTTCTGCGACACAAACCATGAAAAAAATAACGGCACAAAAATCGTTGCAACAAATGCAGCCAGAATCATACCACCGAAAACACCTGTTCCCATTGATTGCCGTGCGGCGGAACCGGCGCCCGTAGCGATCACCAATGGCACCACACCCAGGATAAACGCCATTGATGTCATTACAATCGGTCTGAAACGCAACTGGGCTGATTCCAGTGCAGCTTGCGTTTTATCCATACCGGCTTTCATTTTTTGGTTGGCGAATTCAACCAGCAGAATCGCATTTTTTGCCGCCAGACCGATTAACGTCACCATACCGATCTGAAAATAAATATCATTCGGCATGTCACGCAGCAACACAGCCATCAAAGCGCCCGCCATGGCAAACGGTACGGCCATGATCACCGCCAGCGGCAACGCCCAGGTTTCAAACTGTGCGGCAAGAATCAGAAACACCATGATAATCGCCAGACTGAACGCGAAAACAGCCGCGGCACCGGTGCGTTTTTCCTGAAACGCTTTACCCGTCCATGCAATCTGATAACCGTCCGGCAAAATCTGTTCGGCGATCTGTTCAACCAATTCGATTGCTTCACCCGAACTCAAACCGGGCACACCGCTGCCGATCAACTTGGCCGACAACAATCCGTTGAAACGCTCGAGTTGTTCCGCGCCGATGACATGTTCAATCCGGGTTAAAGCCGACAATGGCACCATCTGCCCGGATTGAGAGCGCACATAGACTTTTCCGATATCTTCCGGCTTCATCCTAAAAGCGGCATCAGCCTGTAATTGCACGCGATAAGTACGGCCGGCGCGATTGAAATCATTGACATACAGCGATCCCATGGTACTTTGCAATGTTTCATAAATATCGGCAATGGCTACATCCTGGGAAATGGCCTTGGCTTCATCCACCGAGACAAAAAACTGCGGCACACGGGTACGGTAAAATGCGTTAATCGATGCAATCTTCGGTTCTTGCTGCATGGCCGCCATAAAATCATCGACCACTTTGGCCAGCCGTTGTGGGTCGGAACTGGTACGGCTTTGCAGATAGAGTTCAAATCCACCGGTGCTGCCGAGTCCGCGAATCGCTGGAGGATTGAACGCGACCGCCAGTCCGTCGGTCTGTTGCGCACCTACCGCAAAGATTTGATTAACCAGATCATCCGCAGTGGTTTCACGTTCCGACCATTCGGTCATCCGGGTAAACATCGTGGTCACATTGGTTTTGTTCCCGCCCCCGATAAAATCCAATCCATTAACGGCAAATTGAAACGCGACATCCGGATCTTTCTGAATTTCGGTACGGATGGCATCGGCAGTGGCAATGGTGCGCGATATCGAAGCGCTATCCGGCAGTATAACCGCAGTGATCACATAACCCTGATCTTCCGAAGGCACCAGACTGCCGGGGAGAATCTTTAATAAGTAACTCACACCGGCAATAAACGCCACAAACACCAGAACACTGACACCAACATGACGAATCGCCGCATCGACCATACTGACGTAAAAATTGCGTACATGGTTGAAAAAACGGTTAAACCAGTCAAAAAATGCCGCATGTTGTTGTGCCGACTTGAGTAACATAGCGCATAATGCCGGCGTTAATGTCAACGCCACAATACCGGAAATAACGCCTGCTACGGCAACCGTCACAGCAAACTGACGATACAGTTCACCTGCCATGCCGCCGAGAAAAGCAACCGGCACAAAAACAGCCGCGAGTACCAGCGTCATGGCAACGACAGCACTGGAAACCTGCCGCATGGCTTTAATCGCCGCATTTAACGGCGACAGTTTTTCCTGCGTCATCAGCCGTTCGATATTTTCCAGCACAACAATCGCATCATCCACCACGATGCCGATTGACAGTACCATAGCGAACAACGTCATAGTATTAATGGAATAACCCAGTATCCAAAGTCCGGCAAACGTACCGATCAATGAAATCGGAACCGCAATAATGGGAATCAATGTTGCGCGCCACGTCTGTAGAAACAAATAGACAACCAACACCACCAGAATCATGGCCTCGCCAAGTGTTTTCACCACTTCCCAGATCGATGCCTTAACGAATTGACTGGTATCATACGGCAATACATATTGCATGCCTTCCGGGAACAATGGACGCAGTTCTTCCATCTTGGATTTAATCTCGGCCGCGGTATCCAGCGCATTGGCTCCGGTCTGAAGAAAAATGCCGATACCGACTCCCGGCACACCATTGAGCATATTCAGAATATTGTATTCCTGCGCCCCCAGTTCGATACGCGCGACATCTTTCAAATACAACACACCGCGCGGCCCGTCTGCGCGCAGAATGATATTGCCGAATTCTTCCGGCTCAGTCAGACGTCCTTTTGCCGTCACGGTATACACCAACTGTTGATCCGGCAAGGCGGGTTCCTGACCGATTTTTCCGGCAGCGTATTGGGCATTCTGTGCACGTATCGCTGCGGCAATATCACTGGTGGTTATTCCCAGTTGCGCCATTTTGTCCGGTTGCAGCCAGATACGCATGGAATAATCCTGTGCGCCAAAAATACGCGCCTCGCCTACCCCGCGTGTTCGCTTTAGATCATCCAGAAAATTGTTAGTGATGTAGTTGCTTAAAAAAAGCGGCGTATGCGCTTTGTTTTGCGAAGTCACCGCAAAAACGAGTAATAAATCATTGGCGCGTTTTTGTATCGTGATGCCTGATCGGCGCACTTCATCCGGCAATCGCGGCAAAGCGATATTGACCCGGTTGCTGATATTAAAGGTTGCCAGGTCGATATCGGTGCCGATTTCAAAGGTTACCGTAATGGTTAACTGACCACTCGAATCTGCACTCGAATTGAAATACAGTAAATCATCAACGCCACTGAGCTGTTCTTCAATAGGCGCAGCAACGGTTTTAATCAGTGTTTCCGCACTGGCACCGGGAAACCTTGCTGTAATTTGCACAACAGGCGGCGTTATCTGTGGATATTGCGCAATCGGTAACTGGAAGGCCGCAGCAATACCCGCCAGCACGATGATAATCGACAATACGGAAGCAAAGATCGGGTGTGTAATAAAGAATTTTGTCATGCTTGCTTGATACCAGTTGTTATCTTTTCTCTCAGGACGTTATGGATAAAACTTCCGATGTATCGAGCAACTGCGGGTTGACTTTCATATCCGGCCTTAACCGGATATGATTATTGATCACCACATGATCACCGGTCTGCAGACCATCCAGGATAACCCAGTCTTTTCCGATCCAGTCGCCCACAGTTACAGGTCGAGCAATCACCGTATGGTTTTCATCAATTAAATAAACATACCGTCCCAGGTCTGATGTCATCACTGCGCGTTGCGGCACCAAGAAAACATTATTGGTTTCGCCGGCAACCACACGGATACGTACAAACTGGCCCGGTAACAACCTTTGCTCGGGATTATCAAATGTCGCCCTGAGTTGTTGTGTCCCAATTAAAGGATCAATCGTACTGGCCGCAAAATTAATCCGGCCTTTCAGCGGATATACCGACCCATCGGATAAAATAAGCTGTACCGCGTCGACATTCTGCTCACTTAGCCGGCCTTTAAAACGGATCAATTCATTTTCTGAAAAACTGAAGCGCACCCAGATTGGCGATATCTGCGCCATAGTCGTCAAAACACTGGTATTTGCGGCAACCAGCACACCTTCGGAAATCAGCGAGCGCCCAGTCACACCATTGATCGGCGCTCTCACCGTTGCATAGGACAAATCAAGTTGTGACTGCTGCACACGCGCTTTCAAATTATGCAATGCCGCCTCACCCAACAGAAATAGGCTGTACGCATCATCATAAGCACGCTGGCTGACGAAATTTTCAGCCAAGAGTTTTTCATGGCGCTCCTTTTCTGTTTTAGCTCTTACCACACGTATACTTTGTTCCAGAAATTCGGCCTCGACTTCTGCCAACGCTTTCCGATACGGCTCCGGGTCTATCTGATACAGAGGATCACCAGCCTTAACAGCCATCCCTTCGTGAAAAAAACGTTTCAGTACGATACCGCCCACTCTTGGGCGAATTTCAATTTCTTTGGCGCCTTCCGTCAATGCTACCGTTTCAGCACTAACCGGCAGACTGACCGGTTGCATCTGCAATACGCCAACCGGTAACAATTCTTCCGACGCATTCTCATCCGGGTGCGGGTCACTACTGCAAGAAACAACAAGAAAAATAAAGTTAAAAACTACAATGGTTAACAACGTTTTTTTCATAAAAAGTGTTATCGATCTCAATAGCGCTCACCGCCTAAATAAAACAGCTGATATACGCTTGAATATGAAATGAAATATAAGTAAATGTTCTGATTCATAAGAAATGGCCACATGAGCCTAAATGGGTTCTGTATAATGGTTATTTTAGTCTATTACAGGCAACAATCAATTTAATCGATCTAATGATAAATCTGTGGCTCTAGCATTTCATGCTTTGCCGCAATGATACATTTTTGAAAAATTTTTTAAAAAATAAATGATGTTTGGAATTCAGTTTTTTGGAAATAAACCTTGCGCTGGTAATACACAACATTTTTCCAGAGGACCGGCTAATCCCTTAAAACTGTTAAGTTTGAACTAGATAAACTGAAAAGGTGCGTTGAAATGCGAATACGTTTTTTTCTGGCCATCTTGGCTTTATGCGGCAGTGTTACCGCAATAAACGCTCAGGCGTCTTTGAAATTACCTGAAACGGTAAAAGTCAGTCCTGCAGCATTGAATACTGAGCCTATCTGCGATCCCAAAATCTCTGCATCTTGGCGAAAAGCCCAAGAGATTGAAGGGGTCAAGATTCGCGAGTCCAATCTTTGCAGCCCGGATAATCCGTATTTGATTGCGGCTGCCGTTAAAGGCACCAATAATATTTCCATGGCCACCTTGATGGAAACAAATTTATCACCGGACGCTATTATCAAGACTGATGATATCGATGGTGATGGTGACCCTGATCGAATTACCATCAAACTAGAAGTTGTCGAACTGAATGGCAAAACACCCGATTTTGAAGGTGTGCTGCCGACCTTCGATATTGCACCCGGCGTACAACCCGGTGCATGGGTTTTTGCCCCTAAAACAAGCGGGATGTCAACAGAGAATTTTGAAAGCATCAAAGCCAATTCATTGTTGAGACTGCCATCACCGGTGATACGAGTCGAAGTTGGCGACATAGTGCAAATTGTTTTAGAGAATACACATTACCTTCCACACACCATTCACTTGCATGGTGTCGATCATCCATTTACTCACAGTGATGGACATGTTGCCGGTGGCGATGGCGTGCCTCAAACCAATGAAATGTTTTTGATGCCCGGTGAAAGCCGCGTTTATGAATTTCAGCCTCGCCAATCGGGCACTATGCTTTACCACTGTCATGTGCAAACACATACACATCTTGCCATGGGACTGGTCGGCATGATTATTGTTGAAGAAAACCGGCCGAATAATTGGTTGCAAACCCTGAATGTTGGCGGCGGACATGTGCGTTATCCTTCGGTAGCAATACAGGAAGATTTTGACGAGGAATTTGACCTGCATTATCACGCCATGGATAAAGAGTTACATGAAATTATCCAGAAATATAATGATCCCCGATTGATCGCAAGAGACATGAACCGTTTATATGACATCACCGATGCCAAGGAAGATTATTTCACCTTAAACGGCCTGTCGTTCCCCTATACGCTTAGAGAATCACTAGTTATTGCCGAACCAGATCAGAAAATAAAACTTCGTGTTGCCAACACGGCAAGTGAAATGGTGGCACTGCATACCCACGGGCATAAAGCGACGATTACACATTATGATGGCATCGAACATAATCCCATCGCCCAAATCACACGCGATGTATACGCTCTGGCTGCAGCGCAGCGGCTTGACCTGACCTTAAACACGACGAATGATGGTCTACACAGTTATGGAGAAGGTATTTGGCTATTTCATGACCACCGTGAGAAAGGAATCACAACGAATGGCATGAATCCAGGTGGTAACGTCAGCGCCATCGTATATAAAAAGTATTTGAATGAAATTGGTTTACCCATGGGATTGGGTGTTGATATCAGCAAATATTTTACCCATGAATTCCATGCGCGAAAACTTCCTATCTGGCAGGATCTGGATGAAGCAGGCAGTCTGGGCGCACCAGGTGTCCGCACCGGTTTCGATCCAGAAATACAGAATACACTATTCAATTTGTTAGGCGGTTTTATTGTCGGCATTCTGATTTATTTGATCATTGCAAAAAGGCAAACAGCCTTAGCAACCATAACCGGCGTAACATCCAAATTGAGAAGTTCAAAGGGAGATAAAGCAAATGGCTAAGAAGAGCTTATTCATTGCATTTTTGCTTGGCGTAATTACATTGGGCGCCACAGCCTATGCACAACAGGACACTGCAGATCACAGTGATCATGAGATGGATCATAGTGAGCATTCCGGCCACGACCATTCTGAACATGATCATTCGGAGCATACGATGGATCATGATGAACATGATCACAGCGGTCATGCTCATAGCAGTGATGATCACAAAGGCATGGATCATGAACATGACCACAGTATGCACATGCACGGCGAACATGAAATGCTGCACGGAGACGATCATTCGGATCATGCGGGCCATGACGATCATCATCACCATCACGATGGTCACATCATGGATCATGAAGGCACGCATATCATGGGTCAGAATTTTGATAAACTGCCAAGTAGCTGCAGCAGCATATCTGAAGAAATTGAAATTACGGTACGTGCGGGCGCAAAATATGCCAAGAAATTTCCTGGCACCACCTTCGCGTTTGACCAACAGCAATGGCGCGTCAAGCCCTGTTCCAAAATTACCTGGCACTTTGTCAATGAAGACAATGTTCGCCACCAATTCATGATGCATGGATTACCGCGTTATTTATATCATCTCGGTATGTTTCACCTTGAAAACACAGGTCCCAGAACAGTGACAGGCACCATGATTGTACCGGCTGCCGATGAAACATATCTGGTGCACTGTGACATTTCCCAACATATGGAAAAAGGTATGAAGGCACAGCTCGTGGTAGGAAATGGTGGTGAAGATATTCCAAGTATTCCGGGATTGACGCCTTACGTCATTAATGATGTCTACGAAGCCGAAGATCTCCCCAAAGTGTCCGACAAAGATGATGCCGGTGGTAAAAAGAAAGATTCATTCACAAAACAAATCACGGACTTTTTTAATGACAATGTCCCATTCACCGGTCTGGCATTAATTGGATTGCTGTTTGGTCTGGTTTGTGCACCATTGTTCGCAAAGATAATTACATTCAGAAAAAAAGACACACCGGAAACAGCTTAACGCCAAACTAAGCTTAAGCTAAATTCAACTAAACCCGCGCTTTATAAGCGCGGGTTTATTATGCGCCGATTCTAAATCGGCTATTATCCATTGACTCTCCTTCTACGTAACCTGAATACCTGAATCTAGGCTTAAAGCCGAAGAATTCCAACCACCCTCCAAAGAGATGCCATTCGAGTTGATGTTAATCAATAAGTTTTTTGTTCCCATGTTATATTGTGGCTAATGAGTACAGAATGCATGCTGAATGTGATGTTTTTCTGTTGTTGTCATTAAACCTGAAAAACTCAGTTGACCGTTATAAAAAGCGCAAACTTGACGGATAAAAGGATAAATATCAAGTAAATCACTTACCCAGAATGGAATGGTAAGCAACATTATGATATTGAGTGCGCATCGTTTTTTTAATTTTTCAGATCTTGCAATTCGTTGCAAAACTGGTCTCTAGGTCTTATCACGCCTTGCCAAAAATAAAAAACAAAGCATTCTGAACACCATTTCAACTGAGGTTTGTCGGTTAAAAGATAGTGGATAAAAATAACCACTACACTAAATGGAGATTGTCATGAAATCCTTTGCTAATAAAGCGCTCTTATCTCTTGGTCTGGTCATTGGTTTTGTATTGGGCATACCGTTGTTAACTGATTCACCTGATGCCCCCCCGTCCATTTCCCAATCTATAGGTAATGTCCAGACTTTATCGCGAGCTTACCAACGTTGGAAAAACAGGGCCGAAGCAACGAATGCTACTCAAAAGTTAGTATTACCGTTGTCTTATTCCAGGTCGCATTCGAATGCTTCTACTCAAGCCAGTGGCATAGTCACACTGGATCTGGAAAGCGGGTTATTTAGGGTGGAAGTATCCGGTTTAAGTGAAACAATACAATATGATGTGCGACTGGTTGATAAAAGTCAGTCGGCTGATGTCAAAACAGGATCGACACAAGCTGTCATTCTGGCAGGGCAGTTACAACATCAGCCGGATAAAGCAGTATTGGCGTTACAGCTGTCTCTCGATGATTTGAAAGATTTTAAATTAGGACAAGTGGTGATTTCCCAGGCCGGTTCACCTGATGAAAACCATGGAATATTGTTTGCTTCACCAACATTGTTTCAACGCCTTTATTATAATGAATTACGTCATTTAACGATTACTCAGGTTGGAGGATCGCCCAATTGGCTAGCCCCGTTTAATTTTCTGATTCCTGCACCGGCTTATGCGCAACAAACAGATGCAGCCGCATTAGCGGCATTAGTTACGCAAGGTGAAGCGCTGTTTTTTAATGAAACGTTTAACGGCAATGGCCGAACCTGTGGCACCTGTCACCGGGCCGAAAATAACTTTACCATCGATCCGGCATTTATCGCGACACTTCCTGAAGATGATCCGTTATTCATCGCCGAATTGAACGAAGACCTTACAGAACTGGAAGATCCGGTTTTATTACGTGAATTTGGTTTGATTCGTGCAAATGTCGATGGTTTTGAAGACCCAACGAATAAATTTGTCATGCGTAGTGTTCCTCATATGTTGGGAATGTCTTTATCCACCCAATCGGCTGCAACAGAACCGCCATTTGAAATGACCGGCTGGTCCGGTGATGGAGCGCCGGGTAACGGCACACTACGGGATTTTGCAACCGGTGCGGTAACGCAACATTTCCCCAAAACACTGAATCGTGAAGTCGATGAGGATTTTCGTTTGCCAACGGAAGCCGAGTTGGATGCCATCGAAGCGTTTACATTATCGCTTGGCCGTCAGCAGGAAATGAATTTCGATACGATGCAATTAACGGATGTAA
The DNA here is from genome assembly GCA_020446045.1 of Nitrosomonas sp. Taxonomy (GTDB): domain Bacteria; phylum Pseudomonadota; class Gammaproteobacteria; order Burkholderiales; family Nitrosomonadaceae; genus Nitrosomonas. Next base: position 1,973 of record JAGRFM010000088.1, on the reverse strand, counting down.
ACGCCGAACGTGGACGTATCCTGTTCATTACAGAAGATTCCGAAAACCGGACGGTACAAGCAGCCAAATGTAATATTTGTCATCGTAACGGTGGCGCATTAACCGTTGCAGGGGTAAATCAGAACTTTGATACCGGTGTTGAAAACATGCTCCATCCGGCAACGCTTGCAGGTTTATCACTACCACGCGATGACGGTTTCGGTACGCAATTGAATGAAAATACCGGTGGTTTTGGTGATGGTACATTCAATACGGTATCGATTATTGAAGCGGCTGATACGGCGCCGTATTTTCACCATAATGGTGCGACCACGCTGGAAGATGCCATATCACATTACGGTTCTCCTGAGTTTACCGGCTCCATCGAAGGTCAACGGCTTATATTACAGGATTCAGGCGGACAGGAGATGGATGTAGAGGTAGATGCATTGGCGGCTTTTCTGCGCGTGATCAATGCATTGGATAATATCCGGGCTGTGGATGATTTCCTGGACCGTTCCAAATTTGGTGTAACCGTTGCTGATTCGCATAAGTTATTGAATCTGGCACTCGCTGATTTGGATGACGCCGTTGAAGTGCTTAATCAATCAGAACTCCATGAAGAAGATGGCGTGCCTCATTTGTTTGAGGCAAAATTATTGATCAATAGCGCTATAAACGCTGCAACCGTCACAGAACGTGATGACTTGATTGATTTGGCATTGACTGAAACTGCGGCGGCAAAATCCGCAATGGTGGTTGATTCAGGGCCGGACACAACTAATCCGAGCGTGACCATTGTTTCTCCCGCGCCAGACAGTTCAGTAACAGGGATTGTCACTATAACAGTGGATGCTTCGGATAATGCCGGAATTGATACCGTTATCTTCACAATCAATGAAACTGAAATCGGCCAGGATTTTAGCGCGCCATTTGAGAAAGTGTGGGATACCGCTTTATTTCCTGAAGGCGTTGCTCAGATTACGGTTACGGCGGTTGATAGCAGCGGAAATACGCAGTCTACATCCACGGCGGTAACGGTAACCCATGCACCGCCACCTGATACGGTTAATCCATCCATTGCCATTACTTCACCAATAAGTGGCAGCACGGTTTCTGGCACGATTACGATTGAGGCCGTTGCAACGGATGATGTGGGTGTTGAACGGGTCGTGTTTATGGTTGATGCTGTCGAAATTGGACAAGTCACGGCCACAGACACGCCGTATAGCCTTGCATTCGATACCACAACCGTTGCCAATAACACATCACAGATCACTGCAATGGCCGTTGATACCAGCGGAAATAGTGCGATGACGAGTATCTCACTAACAATCAATAACGCGACGCAACCTTGTACGGTTTATTCTTGCCCGACACCGCCGCCGGAACCAACCAGCCCTCCACCAGCACCCACGATTCCTCCGGGCAGTTCGCCTGACGGAGAGTTTGAAGGCGAAGTCATCAGTAAAGATAATAATGCATTAACTTTAACGATAGATAATGATGGAGAGACAATAGTCCTTAAAATTACTTCATCAACAAGCTTTGTCGGTAACATAGCCACCAATTTCAATACTATCCTGATTGGACATATCGTTCAGGGCGAGTTCTTTACTTCGGTAGGGGAAGCGCTTTGGATAGAAGCTGATCTTCCACCGGGATTCTAATTGAGATTCTGTTTTTGAAGTGATTGTCATTCATTCTGCTCTATAACACGGCAGAATGAATGACACATTAATTTGCTTTCCCGGATGGCGTAAACTTATCCAGCTACGTGCTGAATCTGAGTCAGTTTAATATCAGAAGACAGACACGCATTAAACTGGAGTATTGAACCTAAAAACCTCAGTTGACCGTTACAAGAAAATACAACCTAATGAATAAAAATATAAATTTATTCAAAATGCCTTAACCTGAATGGTGAGCAACACTATGATGCTTATAGTCCATTGTTTTTTACTTTTTGCGGTGTTGCAATTCGTTGTAATAAC
>JAGRFM010000087.1 GCA_020446045.1 Nitrosomonas sp. | reverse complement strand
AAGTAAAAAACAATGGACTATAAGCATCATAGTGTTGCTCACCATTCAGGTTAAGGCATTTTGAAAAAATTTATATTTCTATTCATTAGGTTGTATTTCCTTGTAACGGTCAACTGAGGTTTTTAGGATTAATGTCCTTTAATGTTTTTTTAAATGCTAAAGATGTTTGAACAAGCAAAAAATCAGTTACAAACAGTACGTGACCTATTGCGTTTTGCGGTAAGCCAGTTCAATCAGGCCGGACTTTTTTTTGGTCACGGTTCGAGAACCGCTTTTGACGAAGCTGCTTATCTTATCCTACATACCTTGCATCTGCCACTCGATCAGTTAGAACCGTTTCTGGATGCCCGATTGATTACTGAAGAACTTAATCAAACTATGGCTATTCTCGAACGCAGGATTAACGAGAGAAAGCCGGCAGCGTACCTGACTCAAGAGGCCTGGCTCGGTGATTATGCATTTTATGTCGATGAACGCGTGATTATCCCACGCTCGTTTATTGCAGAATTATTGCAAAACCAGTTGGAACCCTGGGTTAAAGATCCAAATAATATTCATCGTGCACTGGATATGTGTACAGGATCAGGATGCCTGGCTATTTTGATGGCGCATGCATTTGAGCAGGCAGATATTGATGCAGTGGATATTTCCAGTGATGCTTTGGCTGTAGCTCAAAAAAATGTTGAGGATTATCAATTAGGCAACCGTATTCATTTAACCCGGTCAGATTTGTTTGCAGGATTAAACGACAGGCGTTATGACTTAATTATCAGCAATCCACCATATGTTAACGCCGAGTCGATGGCCGCATTGCCGGAAGAATATCGCCATGAGCCGGTTAATGCGCTGGCCAGCGGGTTTGACGGTCTGGATATAACGCGGCGGATTCTGGTGGATGCAGCGCATTATCTGACTGAACGGGGGTTGCTGATTGTGGAAATCGGGTATAACCGGGAGGCCTTGATGTCGGCTTATCCTCAAACGCCATTTACCTGGCTTGAAACGAGTTCAGGTGATGGTTTTGTATTTTTACTCAGCCGGGATCAGTTACCCGGATGCTGAGTCTGACGATCAAGCAGTGTCAGTAGGCGACGTATTTCTTTTTCGTTGAGTTCTAGCCATTTGCCGCGTTTAATGCGCGGAGGCAGATTGATCGGGCCGAAACGCACGCGCATCAGGCGGCTGACTGTAACGCCAACCGCTTCAAATAGACGCCGGACTTCACGGTTTTTGCCTTCTTTGAGAATGACGCGATACCAATGATTAACGCCTTCACCCCCTTCTTCGGTAAGCAGGTTAAATGATGCAACACCGTCATTCAATGGGATGCCGGTGGTCAATTGCGTGATCTGGTCTTCAGTTAATTCGCCTAGAATACGCACGGCATATTCCCGTTCGACTTCAAATCGCGGATGCATCAAACGGTTGGCTAGTGATCCGTCCGTGGTGAAAATCAACAGGCCGCTGGTATTGAAATCGAGTCGCCCGATAGCAATCCATTTGGACGATTTGAGATAAGGTAACCGGTCAAAAACGGTTGGTCGGTCTTCAGGATCATGCCGGCTGACTATTTCACCTTCTGGCTTGTGATACAACAATACACGCGGTAAACGCTCGGCCAGATCAAAATGGATAATACGCTTGCCGATTTGAACCTTGTCAGCCGCACTTACGCGATCTCCCAAAATGGCGGTTCTACCATTGATGCTGACTTGGCCGGAGGCAATCAGCGCTTCCATTTCACGTCTTGATCCCAGTCCTTTTTGCGCCAGCAGTTTTTGCAGTTTAAAAGTCACGCTCGCAGCAGTATCTGTACCCTTTGCAGAGGGCAGACGCAATGGCATTTTTTTTCGGGATGTCTTGTGAGACCGGTTGGTTGGCATAAAAAAACCGACAGTTGATTAGAAGGGTAATTTCATGCCGGGCGGTAATCCCAGACCACCGGTTAATTCCGCCATTTTTTCTTGAGTGGTGGATTCGGCACGGCGCACGGCATCGTTGAATGCTGCCGCTATCAAATCTTCCAGCATTTCCTTGTCATCGCCATCACCAACAAGGCTGTCGTCAATCTGTACACTTTTCACATCGTGCCGGCAAGTCATAACAACTTTAACCATGCCGGCGCCGGATTGACCTTCCACTTCGATGGTGGCGAGTTTTTCCTGCATTAGACGCATGTTTTCCTGAACCTGTTGTGCCTGTTTCATCATGTTTGCAAGATTTGCTTTCATGTTTGTTCTCCTTGGGTTTGTATAGGTTTAATGGATGATTCTATGATTTTTGCATCAAAACTGTCTACCAAATCCTGAACGACCGGGTCTTTTTCTATGGCAGCGATAGCCTGGGCCTGCTTCTGTTCATTCTCTTGCTGCTGAATCGCTACCGGTGTCATGCCGGTTATGCTGCCGATCGTAAAACTGAGCTTAACAGGTCTGCCGAAATGAGCGTCAAGTGCTGACTTGATGGTACTCTGATATTTTTTGTCCAGAAGATGTTTATGTATTTCCGGTATCAGTAATTCGATGGTATCGGCAGTCATCTGTTTGGCTTCGCTGTGATGCGCAAGCATCTTGGCCATACCTTTTAATTTTAAGTGCTTCACGAGTTCTGGCCAATTTTGTGGTGTTGCCGCTGTACCGGGTATGTTTTTAAAATCCGATGGTGTCGGCGAATGCTCAGTCTTGCTATTTGGCAGACTGCCGGGTTGATGAATTATTTGCTTGATATTCTCAGTCTGTTTCTCTGGTGCAATATCTTCTGAACTGAGATCATCCGGCATGAACGCAAGCATACGAATCAGCGACATGGTAAATCCCGCATATTCATCCGGAGCAAGTGGCAAATCCTGCCGGCCGTGAAGGGCGATTTGATAGAACAATTGAATGTCTTCCGGCGCAAAGGTTTCAGCAAGCGATACAATATTCTGATATTCGGGCAAATCTTCGTTGATGGCTTCCGGTATGGTTTGAAATAAAGCGACGCTATGCAGAATAGCAGCAAGATCTTGTAATGCCGTTTCAAAAGAAAGGCAACGGGCATCCATTTCCGTCGCTATAGCAAGTATTTGTTTGCCATTCTTTTCTGCCAGAGCATCAAGAATTGCATATAAATGGCTTTGATCAATTACGCCGAGCATTTCACGTACGGTACTTTCAATGATTTTGCCTTCGCCGAAAGCAATTGCTTGATCCAATATGCTTAAAGCATCGCGCATGCTGCCTTGAGCGGCGCGCGCTATAAGTGCTAACGATTTATCGTCTGCAGGAATGTGTTCTTTGGTTAAGATGTCGCGCAAATAATCGGCGATTAATACCGGAGGAATCTGTTTCAGATTGAACTGAAGACAACGGGAAAGTACTGTGATGGGTATTTTTTGCGGATCGGTTGTGGCCAATACAAACTTCACATGTTCCGGCGGCTCTTCCAGTGTTTTTAACATGGCATTGAACGCCGATTTGGAAAGCATGTGCACTTCATCGATGATATAGATTTTGAAGCGTGCGCTGGTCGGCGCATACAGTGCATTTTCCAATAAATCGCGCATATGATCGACTTGCGTGTTCGACGCCGCATCGAGTTCGATCAAATCGGCGAAATGTCCCCGGTCGATTTCCATACAGGCTGCACAAGACCCGCATGGCGTATCAGTGACACCTTTTTCACAATTTAGCGCTTTAGCAAAAATACGTGCTACGGTTGTTTTCCCGACGCCACGTGTACCGGTAAACAGGTAGGCATGATGCAGCCGGTTTTGAATCAACGCATTGGATAAAGCCCTGACGACATGTTCCTGTCCGGTCAATTCGGAAAAAGTTCTGGGGCGCCATTTACGTGCAAGGACTTGAGATTGGGACACGTTTAATTAGAATATAAAATATATCTGACTGTATATCTGATTGTTATAGCGAATCCTTTATCCACCTATTACCAACCGCCAACCACAACAGTCAGTGTATACTCATCTTATTCAACTTAAGTGGTTAATGATTTAGTGGATGTGCTGAGTTACTGAGTATCGATTTGCTAACAATTTGGGTGGCGAGCCGAACCCCCGGCACTTGCAGAAAATAGCTGTGGCTGCTTCCTTCCGGACCTGACCAGGTTCACTACCATGCAATGCGGGGAGGCCCGCCATTGTTTTTTCAATGTACACTGACATCGAACCGGTGAGTATACCAGTACAAACTCACCAAACAAAGTGCTTTACGTTTTTTTCAGTTGAATTGAGCGGTCTAATGCATATCATGGTTGAATTGAAAATATTTCTCTATAATTAAAAACATGGTTATGTATTATCGCCAAGTATGATAACCCGGAACAAAAAAACTGAATTGATCAAGCCCAGTGATGCCGCTTCATGGGTATCTTGCAGACGCCGCGCATGGTTGAAAATGCATAAGGCTGCTGATTATGAAACGGATGGGTTTACCAAATTGTTGTTTGAAGCTGGCTTACGGCATGAGCGTGAGGTGTTAAGAGAATTGCAGAATGAGTATGCCGTACACCGTGCAAAATCGTTTGAGCATACCGAGAACCTGATGCAAGAAGGCGCGCCGGTAATCTACCAGGCGCAATTGGTGAATCATGATCTGGGGCTGGTTGGCTCTCCTGATTTTCTAATCCGGCATGATAGCGGTCAGTATCAACCTGCGGATGCCAAATTAACTCAAAAAGAAAACGCCAAGGCATTGCAAATACAATTGAGTCTTTACCGCCGGTTGCTGGGTAATGATCTGCCCGTTATTGTATTTTTGGGGAGTAATCGTACTGCATTATTTGGAGACGAAACCGACGAGCTAGTCGATACATTTCTTGAAGATATGCGGTATTTGCGTGATCTGCAGGAGCAACCGGATGCGCGTTATAGTCATAGTAAATGCCGCAACTGTCCCTATTTTGAGCATTGCCGTCCTCAGTTTGAGGAACAGGAAGATGTTTCCTTGCTGCATGGGGTCCATAAGCGTACCGCAGAACAGCTTTTTGTATTGGGGATTAACAGCATTGCGCAACTTGCAGCCCAGGAGCCGGAAACTTTACCGGATGTACAACATTTGTCCGGAATAAAGCGCAAGCATCGCGCCGTGTTACAGGCACGTGCATTTTTATACGATGACGTGTATCAATTGAATAATCGGATTGTGCTGCCAGAAGGGACATGGATACACTTTGACATCGAAGATAATCCGCTTACACCGACTCGTGACCGGCATATTTATCTATGGGGTATGCTTCTGCCACCTTATTCGCGGGATGATTTCGATTACGTGTGGACGGATCATGAAGAAGAAGATTTTTACGGTTGGCTTGCTTTTCTGGAAAAGATTGAACTGTATCGCATCAAATTCTCATCGGTGATTCTGGCACATTACTCCAATCACGAGAAAGCGTCGATCAAGAAATATGCACAACGTTACAATATGCTGGAGCATTCAACGGTGCAGTGGTTATTGGGTGATTCGAGTCCGATGTTTGATATGCAAAAAGTGGTGCAGGACAGCCTGGTTTTGCCATTGCAAAGCTATGGACTGAAAGATATTTGCAAACATCCAAAATTGGTAAATTTTCAATGGGAAAATAAAGAGTCCGGTTCGCAGTGGTCGGTTGTGCAGTTTAACCGATTCCTCTCCGAAGCGGATTGGACGGAAAAGCAGCGGCTTAAAGTGGAAATATTGAGCTATAACCGGGATGATGTAACGGCGACACGGCAATTGGAACTCTGGATTCGCAATCGTTTTATGTCAGTGAACAATTAACCGTTGGGGCGACTTAATGGGTGCAATGGATCGCTTATATTCAAGATGTAAATTGCGATCAGTGTGATGCTGCCGACAGAAAACAGATAATATAAAGTAGGCAACAGTGTCATTCGAATAATTTTTCCTTCCTGTCCCGATAATCCAACGGTGGCAGATGCTGAAACAATGTTGTGTATTGCAATCATATTGCCTGCCGCGGCGCCGACAGCCTGCACTGAAACTAACAATGCGCCAGATGCGCCGATAAACTGCGCGGTATCCCATTGAAACTGAGCCATCATCAGATTTGACACGGTGTTGGACCCCGCGATAAATGCACCAAGTGCACCGATTGTCGGTGCAAAAAATGGATAAATATCGCCTGCCGTGTCAGCAACCCACTGCGCCATGACTTGCGGCATGGCGGGCAAACCAGCCAGATTGACGCCGGAATTAATCAGAATTCGAACCATCGGGATGGTAAACAACAATACGAATCCCGCACGTAACAAAGTATGCGATGATTCCTTGAACGCCGTGTGAAAAGCACTGAGTTGCATACGGTGCAGAAAGAAAGCAGCTAAAGCCGATAGCATCATAAGACTGCCAGGAAGATATAGTATTGATATGCTGCCGGAAATACCTTCTTCACCGAGGATAGTGCTCCAATTCAATGTCAGATGTTGGGTTAAAAAAACTTTGATATCATTATCGATGCGTGACAATAACAATATAAAAGCCAGAAAAATATAAGGTATCCAGGCTGAGATCATTGAAACAGGTGGATTTTGAGCGGGATGGTTTAGTTTGAATTCAATACTGCCCAGCCATTCTGCGGGCCAGTTTCTGGATTCGGGAAAATCCCAATGGAACCGAGGTGTCAGAAAACCGGCACGCGCAGCGGGAACGACTATCATCAAACCCGTTAATGCACCGATAATGGAAGGGAATTCAGGCCCAAGAAAAATCCCGGCGAGTGCATAAGGAATCACAAACGCCAAGCCGGCGAATATGGCAAAAGGCGTTATGGATAAGCCTTCCGTCCATGATTTGTTTTTTCCAAAAAAACGGGTCAACATCATACACATGAGCAGTGGCATCAAAAAACCGATAATTGCATGGATTACAGCAATTTCTACGGTGATCAAGTGGTAGATTTCTTCCCAATTGGAGCCTTTTGCTAACAATTTCTCAGAAATCTCATCCTGGTTCAGACCGCCGGTTATCCCCACAACGATCGGGGTGCCGACAGCACCAAACGAAACAGGAGTGGACTGAACCATCATGCCCGCCATAATCGCCGCCATAGCGGGAAATCCCAGTGCAACCAAAAGCGGTGCGACGATGGCAGCCGGTGTGCCGAAACCGGACGCGCCTTCGATGAAACAACCGAATAACCATGCTACGATAACAACCTGCACGCGGCGATCAGGACTGATATGTGCAAAGCTTTGGCGAATTGTCGTGATCGCACCGGATGCTTTCAACGTGTTGAGTAATAGAATTGCCCCAAAGATGATCCATAAAATAGATCCGGTTAAAATCAATCCTTGCAATAGAGAAGCCAATATCCGGTTTGGTGTCATTTGCCAGACGGTTAATGCAATGATAACGGTAATTGCAAATACGGCCGGCATGGCACGACGTGCCGGCCAGTTGAATCCGGTTAGTAAAATGGCGGCCAGCATTAACGGCAGAAAAGCCAGAAAAGGAAGCAAAGCTTGAATCACAAGTACTTTGTCAATTTGATATTGTTAGAGTGCTAAATTCCACAATATTGAGCATAACACAGGAGTATAGTCGGATTTGAAAAACGTTCTTTCAGAGAAGATCACGACCGTATATTTTTACGGTACTTGCCTTGTCGACGTGTTCTATCCGCAAGCCGGTGTTTGTGCGGTGGAATTGTTACAACGCGAGGGGATAAACGTTATTTATCCGCAAGACCAGACTTGTTGCGGGCAGCCTGCCTGGAATTCAGGATACCGCAATGAAGCGCTTACGGTCGCACGGACACAGCTTGCACTATTTCCCAAACCTATACCGATTATAGTCCCTTCGGCATCATGCGCCGGGATGATGCGCGTGCATTATACGGAAATGTTCCGTGATGAACCGGATGCGAGTGGTGCACACGATGTCGCAGGGCGAATATTTGAATTGACGGAATTTCTGGTGGATGTGCTGGGTATAACCTTAACGGATTTGGGTGATCCGATCAAAGTTGCTGTGCATGCCTCATGTTCGGCTCAACGTGAAATGGGTTGCGCTACTAAAATGACAAAGCTGCTGCAGCAGCTTTGTCATGTCGAGGTGATTGAGCCGGAAAACAATGCTGAATGTTGCGGTTTTGGCGGTACGTTTGCGGTCAGACAGCCAGAGATTTCATCGGCTATGGCGCTGGAAAAAGTGCAAACGGTTTTAGCCACGGGCGCGCATTGTGTCGTGAGTCAGGATTGCGGTTGTTTGATGAATATCGGGGGGGCAATGGAAAAACAGAAACAGGTTATGCCGCACCAGCATATCGCAGCGTTTCTCTGGGAAAGAACGAAAGGATAGGAGGTGGCGATTAATTTCCGCAAAAATGCAGCTAAAGCTTTAAAACAAGATGATATTCAGATCAACCTAAAAAATGTGGTGAGTCGGCTCAGGGATCATCGCAGTGCTGCATTTACCGATGCTGCCTTATTTGAACAGCTTCGCCTGGAATGTAAGTCAATTCGTGAACGCGCTGTGTTCCGGCTGCCCCGGTTACTTGAGCAACTCGAAGGTAATTTGTTACGCAACGGCATACAGGTGCATTGGGCTGAAACCACGTTGCAGGCCAATCAGATCGTGCTGGACATCATGCAACGTCATCAGGCAACCTTTCTTGTCAAAGGAAAATCAATGGTATCCGAGGAAATGGGTATCAATGCATTCCTGGCGTCACACGGCATCGAATGTCTGGAATCGGATTTAGGCGAATTCATTATTCAACTCGCTAATGAAAAACCGGCGCATATTATCGTGCCGGCAATACATAAAAACCGGAAGCAGATCGCCAGCCTGATGCACAAATATTTTCCTGAAATGCCCTATAGTGAGGATATCGATATTTTGGCAGCCAAAGCGCGGTATTTTCTGCGCGACAAGTTTTGCAATGCGCCGGTGGGAATGACCGGTGTGAATTTTATGGTCGCTGAAACGGGCACATTGTGTCTGGTTGAGAATGAAGGCAACGGTCGTATGTGTACTACCGTGCCGCCAGTGCACATAGCCGTAACCGGAATCGAGAAAGTGATCGAACGGTTGGATGATTTGCCGCCGTTATTGTCGATGCTGGTGCGTTCTGCAACCGGCCAGCCGATCACAACGTACGTCAATATGATTAGCAGTCCGCGCAGGGAAGGTGAACAAGACGGACCGGAAGAAGTGCATCTTGTATTGCTCGATAACGGACGTTCGAATATTTGCGGCGATATGGAATTGCAGGAAACGCTGCATTGTATTCGCTGTGGTGCATGTATCAACCATTGCCCGGTGTATCGCCAGATTGGCGGACATGCCTATGATACGGTGATTCCGGGCCCGATTGGCGCCATTCTGGAACCGCAAAAGGCAGGTATGGATAGATATGGTGAATTAACTCAGGCATCTACGCTATGCGGTGCCTGTAGTGAAGTATGCCCGGTAAAGATCCCGATTCCTAAAATCATAAACCGGTTACGATGGGAAGCTGTGCGTCAGGATACATGTAACGTATCCGGTTCATGCCCGGCACGCAAACCACTGGAAGCGGTTATCTGGAAAATTTGGTCACAGGTTTGTAGCAATCCCGGCTTATATCGACTGTTGGCGCAACTTGTTACACGACTGCGAAACTGTATTCCGGCTGCTATCTGGCAAGGATGGACGATCGCACGCACTCCGCCAAAACCAGCCCGTACTACCTTGCATGAACGTCTTAAAGCAAAAGGAATTGATTATGAATGATACGCGAAAAGCTATTCTAAATCGTTTGAATCATTACCAGTTAAAGTATTCCGGGATTGAGTCTGATGCTAAGGCAAAACAGACAGACTGGGGTTTGGAGGAAAAAGTAAAACGCTTTACCGCACGGATGCAGGCTGTACAGGCTGAAGTCCATGAAGCATCACTGGAGACATGGCCTGAAGTTTTACAGGAAATATGTCACGCTAAAGCCATCAACAATCTTTTGGCTTCTCCTTCTACGCGGTGGGGAAAGGAAATTTATGCTGATGCAAAGCGGTTTCCTTCGCTTAAACGTTTTCAACAACCGGTTGAAGCATGGAAAACTGATTTTTTCAACACAATTGAAGCGGCAGTAACGGGATCAGCGGGCGGTATTGCCGAAACGGGGTCATTGATTCTGTGTCCCGATATGCAGGAACCACGAACCCTGTCGCTGGTTCCCCCGATCCATATCGCACTATTGGAAAAAAAACGCATTTACAATACGTTGTCTGAAGCGATCCATCAACAAAACTGGGTACAAACCGGTATGCCGACTAATGTCATTCTGATTTCAGGCCCGTCCAAGTCGGCGGATATCGAACAGACGATGACCTATGGGGTGCATGGTCCGAAAGAATTGATCATTCTATTAGTGTAACTGCTTCAGCGTTTTTTGAGAAAGAATACAAATTCCTCATCGTCTTCGGACATGGACAACAAAGTATTACCCGTCTGCTCGGCAAAAACCTGAAAATCAATCACCGCGCCGGGGTCGGTTGCGACAATTTTTAATATTTGGCCGCTGGTCATGGTGGCTAATGCCTGTTTAGTGCGCAAAATAGGGAGTGGGCAGACCAAGCCGCGCGCATCGAGTTCGATATCAAATTCTTGCATTTTTTTCAAGCCTGATCCGTTAAAGCAAAGCGTTGGCCTGTCGTTATTAATAGGGTTTTTATTCGAGCGGATACATTCATATTAGCGTTCGTTTCACAGTTCAATGGATTTTTGATTGGCAATAAATTACACAGTATTTACGAGGTTAAAATGGAACAAGCGATTGCCCTGACACAACATACTTCACTGATTAAATCAAAATTAAAGGCCGCTGGCATTCATCTGGCAATCAGCGGTGTCATTTTTTTGATTCTTGCTTATTTTATAATTTTTCGTTGGTACCCCGTGCCTTATTTTACCGCTGATGGCGGCTGGCAGGGAATTCGTATGGTTGCATTGATCGATCTGGTACTCGGGCCATTACTGACGCTGATCATTTTTAATCCGGCTAAATCGTTACGTGAGATCCGTTTGGATTTGAGTGTCATTGCGTTGATACAAGTGAGTGCCCTGATCTGGGGTATTTATACCGTTCATAATGAAAGACCGGCTGCAATAGTGCATTGGGACGGGGAGTTTTACGCCGTTCCGGCAAAAACATTTACCGAACAGAATATCGAAATGGATAGCCTTGCACAATTCAGCGCAGAGAAACCACCTGTGATCAATGCACATCGTTCTACGGATGTTTCAGCATTAATGGAAATGTTACGGTTATCTACCGAAGAAAACCGGGCGCCGTTCGAACAGTTTCATATTTATCGCACATTCCTGGATGATAAAGACAGTATTTTTTCGAGTGCGTTGAATATTGATACGATTATTACGGTCAATGAAGCAATGAACAATGAGCTTGAAGGCTTTTTGGCAAAACAGGGTGGTGAAAAGGATGACTATGTCTACATGCCGCTGAATGCACGCTATCACAATGTTATTCTGATTTTTACCCGAAAAGGAGAGGTTGCGGGTAGTTTGAACGCGCCCTATAAGGAAGATTAAACGGTTTTAACAGATTTTTGAGTATTAAAAATTTAAAAATTCACGTTGGCGGATTAAAATAACGGTTTTTTTCAATCTCAGAAATTAACCGTAAATCGATGCCAAAGTATTTTGCAATAATCCCGGCAGCGGGTTTTGGTTCCCGAATGGAAAACCAGTTGCCGAAGCAATATTTACCGCTGTCCGGAAAACCCATGATTTATCATGCGGTTGATACGTTTTGCCGGTCAGCGCTGATCCATCAGGTTTTTATCGTACTGTCTCCACAGGATACGCAGTGGCAACAATATGACTGGAATGTATACGATGAAAAGCTGACCGTGCTTTATCAAGGCGGGGCGACGCGCGCTGAAAGTGTGTTGAACGGTTTGATTGAAGCGCCCAATAACTATCCGGTTACAGCCCAAGACTGGATATTGGTCCATGATGCAGCACGTCCGTTATTTACCCAAAACCAGTTGAAACATTTGATTGAGGCCGTTGGCGATGATCCGGTTGGCGGTTTGCTGGCTATACCCATTGCTGATACGCTTAAACGAAGCAATAGCGATAACTGTGTGGCGCAAACCGAATCGCGCGACAATTTATGGCAGGCCCAAACGCCGCAAATGTTTCGTTATCAGATGCTTGTCGATGCATTGAGTAATAATACCCATCAAAACGTTACCGATGATGCCAGTGCGATTGAAGCGCTGGGATTGCATCCTAAACTTGTGCATAACCGGGACTATAATTTCAAGGTTACTTATCCCCAGGATCTTGAGCTTGCTGAAATAATCATAAAAACAAGGAATAATCCATGATTACATTACGAATCGGGCAGGGACGCGATGTTCATCAGCTGGCTGAAGGCCGCCAATTAATCATTGGTGGTGTCAATATTCCCTATGACAAAGGACTGCTGGGTCATTCCGATGCCGATGTGTTACTGCACGCACTCTGTGACGCTTTACTTGGCGCTGCTGCATTGGGTGATATCGGTACACACTTTTCCGATACCGATGCGAAATTTCAAAATATCGACAGCCGGATTTTACTGCGAAATGTGTGTCAATTATTAGAAGCCCGTCATGTTGAAATTATCAATATCGATGCAACAATCATCGCACAGGCGCCCAAAATGGCGCCTCATATCCCCGCAATGGTTGCTAATATTGCGCAAGATCTTGGCATATCTGAAAGTTGCATCAATATAAAGGCAAAAACCGCAGAGCGGCTTGGCGCACTGGGCCGTAAAGAAGGGATTGCAGCAGAAGCAATCTGTCTTGTGAATCGAAACGATCCGGCGTGAATGGAATAACCAAACCATCAAAACAAGGTGCGGTACGGTTGTTTTTTGCAATTCAGCCGCCGGGTGAAATTCAAACGGCGTTGAATAAAATTGCAAAAAATGCGGCTTCAGCCCAAAGCGGCTGGAGCCTGAAGTCGGAGAACATCCACTTGACATTGATTTTTCTCGGTGACGTTGAAGCGGATAAAATCGATAGACTGCGTGGGATTGCAGCTAATATAACCGGGCAATCGTTCAGTCTAACGATTCAGGGAACGACTTACTGGAAAAAGAACCACATTGTCATGGCCAAGGTAGAGCATTACCCCGCCGAGCTGTTTGAACTGGTCAATCATTTAAAAACTGCTCTCGTTGCAGCCGGTTTTGTCTGTGAGAACCGCAAATATAAACCGCATATTACCCTGATCAGAAAAGCGGTAGCACATCAGTCTATCCAGTTGGAAAAACCGATACAATGGGATGTTAACGACTGGCTGCTGATGCAATCGTGTTTGTCGGAGCAGGGAGCTCGTTATTCCGAGCTGGGCCGCTGGCCGCTTAATTTAAATTGAAGACGTATAAAAATTCCGATCCATTGAAAATTCTTGCTTTTGATACTTCAACCGAATATTGTTCAACGGCATTGCATCTTGATGATGGCCATTTGTTGAAAAAAGATATCCGGGCCGAACGCCGTCATTCTGAATTACTGTTACCGATGATAAAGGATATGCTGGATGAAGCGGAATTGTCCTTAAGTGATCTGGACGGTTTGGCGTTCGGGGCGGGGCCAGGCTCGTTTACCGGGCTCAGAATAGCCTGTGGTGTCGCACAGGGATTGGCGTTTGCCACCCAGTTGCCTGTTATTGGCATCAGTACTCTGGAAGCCATTGCGCAACAGAACAAACATGATAGAACCATCGTTGCAATGGATGCACGCATGGGGGAAATATACCTGGCTGCTTACATACGTCAAAATGCATCTTGGTATCCAGTGGTAAAACCCAAATTATGCAAGCCTGATGAAGCAACCGTGTTGACCGACGCGGGATGGATCGGTTGCGGCAGTGGTTTTGATGTTTATCCGGAAGAATTACAGGCTGTTTATCATAAAAATTTGTCTGAAATATATTACAGGCAGTATCCTCATGCTCAAGAGATTGCTCATCTTGCTGCAATGTGTCCCAGCGAAGCCTATGTGACTGATCCAGCTCAGGCGGCGCCGATTTATATTCGGAATAAGGTTGCACTCAAGGAATCGGAACGATGAATCAAGCATCATTTTTGAATCCTGAAATCAGAATGATGTATGAATCTGATTTACACGAAGTTGTAAGAATAGAGCGTGAAATATTTTTGTTTCCGTGGACGCTGGGTAATTTTAGAGATTCGCTTAAAACAGACTATTTATGTCGGGTCATGGAACACAATCACATTATCCTGGGGTACAGCATTTTGATGATCGGTCCGGATGAAGCGCATATTTTGACGTTGGGCATTAATCCACAATGGCAGCGTAGAGGGTTAGGTGAGAAGATGCTGCATTATCTGATTGATCTCGCAATAGAAAAAGGCGCCAAATCGGTGCTGCTTGATGTGCGCGAATCGAATCAGGGTGCCGCCAGATTATACCGGCAACTGGGCTTCGAACAGATTGCAACGCGCAAAGGGTATTATCCGGCCATGTGTGGTCGGGAAGATGCGCTGGTTATGCGGTTGGTGCTATGAACGAGCGGCGGAAGCTCATTTTGAGAACGCTTGGTCTAACGCCATTATGGCGATCAAGATCCGGTATGTCAGGCCCATTAGTAACCGATTCAGCCGAATCCTTGGATAGTGATAACGCACCGGATATTCATTTGCCAGAGCAGCCTATTCAACCAGATATCCAGCATATGGACTGGGAACAATTAGCTGAAACAGTAACGCACTGTAATGCCTGCGTGTTGAGAAAAACCTGTACCCAGACTGTTTTTGGCGTAGGGGACAGAAATGCGGATTGGTTGTATATCGGAGAAGGACCGGGCGCCCGGGAAGATGAACTCGGTGAACCTTTCGTAGGCCAGGCTGGGAAACTGCTCGATAATATGCTCGCTGCCATTCATTTAAAGCGGGGAGAGAATGTCTATATCACCAATATTGTAAAGTGCCGTCCACCCAATAACAGAAATCCGAGTGACAGTGAAGCACGCCAATGTGAACCTTATTTGTCAAGGCAGATTGAACTGATTAAGCCTAAACTGATCATCGCACTTGGAAAAGTTGCTGCACAAAATTTACTTAACAGTGGTGACAGTATTGCAAACCTGCGGGGTAAGATTCATACGTATTCAGGCATACCGCTGATAGTGACATATCATCCGGCTTATCTGCTGCGTGCCCTGCCAGAGAAAGCCAAAGCCTGGAAAGATTTATGCCGTGCACGGGAACTGATGCAAACGCTGACTTAGAAAGGGTAATTCAGTCAGATAGTCTGGATTACCAATGTTTCAAACTACGGTTCCAACGGTAAAGCAGTTTGGCAAACAGGTTATAACTTAGTTGGAAAATTGGCTTGATCACTGGAAATTGCGAAATTTTACCTAACCACCTTAATTTGGGAGTTCTTAACCAGAGAAAAATGAACGCGTCAGCACCAATTCTGATTTGACCGCTCTCGTCTTTAATATGTAAACGTTCACGTATTTGCTCCAGTGACGATGGTGTTTCAGTCGCCGTTTCCGGTTGGGTGTGGACATCTACCCAATCGATATCTTTGATACCACAGTTTTCCATCAATGAACGCTGTTTTTCTATCCCGGCTTTGCAAACCGGACAAGCACTGTTGTAATAAACTTTATCGGACATAGTTAAAAAGCAAATGACTTACTTAAATGTTTTACTGCAATTCCTTTTATCATTTCATCAACCGTCAAGCAATCTTTTAATCAAATTGATCTGTCGATTACCGGCAGGCTTGCTGGAATAAATTTCTTGCAATGTGTGGAATTATTTTACAAAATCATCGCCTGGGTTCTAATTTAATATGATCGTGCATTTTTATGGATAAAAAAGAACAGATCAATTTTTGGTATGTTATCGCAGCGTTACTGGGTGTATTGTTCGCGCAAAGCTTATATAAGCAATATACTCAAATAGAATCGATTTCATATAGCCAGTTTCAGCACTACCTCGAACAGGGAAAGGTTGAAGAAATCACCATTACCGATCAGCAGATTTACGGCAGACTTAAAACACTTCATGGAAAAGGTTACCAGGAATTTATAACAACGCGTGTTGATCCTGAATTAGCTGAAGATCTGGAAAAGTATGGTGTCGAATTCTCAGGTATCGTAAAGAGCACCTGGTTGCGCGATATCTTATCGTGGCTGTTCCCATTACTTGTATTTGTTGGTCTTTGGCTTTTTGTTATCCGCCGTATTACGAGCGGCGTGAGCGGAGGCATGATGTCGATCGGCAAAAGCCACGCCAAAGTATTTGTTGAAAAAGAAACCAAAGTCACGTTTGACGATGTGGCTGGGGTCGATGAAGCCAAGGAAGAATTGATTGAAATTATTAATTTTCTGAAAAATCCGGCAGATTATAGTCGTCTGGGTGGTCGGGCGCCGAAAGGCATTTTATTGGTTGGGCCACCCGGAACCGGAAAAACGTTGCTGGCACGTGCAGTAGCTGGGGAAGCGGAGGTACCCTTTTTTTCCATTTCCGGTTCTGAATTTGTAGAAATGTTTGTCGGGGTTGGAGCGGCACGTGTCCGAGATCTATTTGACCAAGCGCGAAAAATGGCGCCCGCCATAATTTTTATCGATGAACTGGATGCATTGGGGCGTGCACGTGGTGCGTTTAGTCCGGGCGGCGGACACGATGAAAAAGAACAGACATTAAACCAGTTGCTGGCCGAACTTGATGGGTTCGATCCGACCAGCGGCATTGTTTTACTTGCCGCGACCAACCGGCCGGAAATTCTTGATCCGGCCTTATTGCGCGCCGGGCGTTTTGACCGGCAGGTGTTAGTTGATCGACCTGATAAATTAGGCCGCGAACAGATTCTCGCGGTACATATCAAAAAAGTAAAGTTGGATAAGGATGTTCAAATTGAACAAATTGCCGGACTAACCCCAGGGTTTACCGGAGCAGATTTGGCCAACCTGGTCAATGAAGCAGCCCTGCTTGCAACACGCCGAAATGCAAAATCTGTCACCATGGATGATTTTAATAATGCCATTGAACGCATTGTTGCCGGACTTGAAAAACGGAACCGTTTGCTCAATCCGGATGAACGCCGCGTGGTGGCGTTTCATGAACTTGGACATGCCATGGTTGCTTTAGCTTTGCCCGGAACCGATGAAGTGCATAAGATTTCAATAATCCCGCGCGGCATCGGTGCACTGGGTTATACCATCCAGCGACCGACTGAAGACCGTTTTTTGATGACCAGAGTCGAGTTGCAAAATAAAATGTCAGTTTTGCTCGGCGGACGGGCAGCCGAACAGATCGTGTTTAATGAAATATCAACCGGAGCAGCCGATGACCTGGTACGTGCAACAGATATTGCACGCGCCATGGTATTACGTTACGGTATGAGCGATGCATTGGGAAATGTTGCATATGATCGGGAACAATCCGCTTTCTTGCAGCCCAACATGCCTATTATCCCTCAGGCGAAAAATTACAGCGAAGAAACCGCAAGAAAAGTGGATGATGCTGTCCGTGAGCTAGTTGATCATGCGCTGAAACAATCGTTCGATATCCTGCGGACTAACCGTGAACTACTGGATAAAACTGCCGAGGAATTATTGGAAACAGAAACGCTCAATTTGCCTGAAATTGAGAAATTAAAACAGGCTATTAAAAAAATTAATACGGATTAATATTGAGTGTCAGTCGGCGTTTAAAATTCGTTACCGTGACCACTTAACTCTCAGGATGTTGCTCTCAGCTTCGTAGTGGTAATCCAATTCGCCCTCATAGGCATGTTCTAACGCAACACCAATATCGCGCGGGAGATGCATGTCGGTAGTTGTGATTTCAAGACCATCAGCTGTTTCCACCATATTCATGATGCGATTTAAGGGATGTCCGGTCTTTTCACGATTTTCCTTGTTGCGGATTAATCCCATGATTTCATCTTTATGTTGTTTATAAAATGCTCCACTAATACTGACATAGCCGCAAGGTACATTATCTTCAATGCGTAGACAGGCCGGACATTTATGCTCTTCTGCACCTTGTGGCACATCTATCCATTGCCAGTGACCTTTATGATAGACCGCGCTACAGCTTGGGCAAACGGTAGGTTCTGAAAGTTTTCCTTTTGTCCGGTATGTGTCATGTTCTTTTTCTTCGATAAGACGATTCAAACGTGCGCCAACTGTGGTCATGATTTACTCCATATGTGTAATTGTTCAGATAGTATAAGGTGAAAATAATAAAACCATTCTAAAATGGTTTGATATCGATCATTGATTAAAATGATAGTAATTATTGTTTTAAGTGTTTACAGGTATTAATAGCACCATAGTATAACTAAATTGTTTCTGACAGTTCTATGTATTCGGTATACGTTTTATGGGAAGCGATTAACATCCGGTGCGATCCAACGCTTGCCCATTAGATAAACTGCTTCGACAGCCCGGTCATCAGCCAGCATCATGAAAGCAAATAATCGTTCAGCTAATGATTGCGCTGTTTGCATGCGTAAACGCATCAGTGGCGTGGCATTGGGGTTCAATACGATAAAGTCACCTTCTTTTCCTGGATGCAAGGAACCAATCTTATTTTCGATGTGAAGTGCTTTGGCAGCTCCTAGTGTGGCTAAATAAAAAGCTTTAAAAGGTGTGAGTTCAGTTTGTTTTCCAGATTCAGCAGGATTTTTTTTCTGCAGTTGAACGACTTTATAGGCTTCAGCCATAGTTTTTAATAGGGAAAAACTGGTTCCGGCACCGATGTCTGAACCTAATGCAAGCCGGATACCGGCATGCTGTGCCTGAGTGAAATTAAACAATCCACTGCCAAGAAACAAATTCGAAGTCGGGCAAAATGCAATAGCTGCCTCTTTTTCTGCAAGAAGATCAAATTCGGCTTTAGACAGGTGAATGCCATGCGCAAAAATTGCCCTGGGTCCGACAAGGCCAAAATCATTGTAAACATTCAGATAAGATGTTGATGAAGGAAAAAGCTGTTTGATCTGTTCTATTTCATCCCAATTCTCTGAAACATGCGTATGTAGATAAACTTCATCAAATTCATGGTAGAGCTGTTGTGCTGCTTTAAGCTGCGCTTCACTACTCGTGATTGCAAAGCGTGGCGTAACAGCATAGTGTATACGACCACGTTTGTTGTGCCAGGTTTCAATCAGACCCTTACTTTCGGTGTAGGCGCTTTCGGGTGAATCCAGTAATGATTTTGGGGCATTGCGGTCCATCATGACTTTGCCGCCGATGATGCGCATATTCAGTTTTTCGGCTTCTTCAAACAGCGCCTCGACGGAAACTTGATGAACCGTACCAAAGATCAATGCGGTGGTTGTGCCGTTTCGTAATAGTTCATTAAAGAAAAATCGGCTTATCGTTTCCGCATAGGTTTTATCAGCAAATCTTTTTTCTGCCCGGAAGGCATAATGTTCCAGCCACTGCATGAGCTGATGGCCATATGAAGCAATAATTTCAGTTTGTGGGTAATGAAGGTGTGCGTCTATAAATCCCGGAACAACGAATTTTCCACTATAGTCGATGATTTCATGGGGAGCAAACGTATAGCGGGACTGAATATGCTCGGCTGAACCGATATCGGCGATATAGCCATCGCTATTTAAAACCAGTATGCCATCTTCATAATAGCGATAAGCATTACCTGGATCGATTGCTGTGCCTGGATCGGATACGAGAAAAAACAATGATCCTCGTATAGCTTTAGGTTGAAGGGTTATGTCATTTTGTGATGGTATCAATTGTTAGGGGGTGTCGTCATGTGTTATGTGCATTTATGCGTGTGCAGATTTTTGATGAATGTTTGTGAAAAGTGCGCAGGGCATAGCCTTAGCTATGTCCAAGTACCTTGAACAAGCAGGTGCAAAAATATGCCACGCCCTCCGGGTTTGCTTTTCGAACAAAATTATCGTCGTTTTTGCACCTTGAATATGCTTCAGCATGTCCTTCGGCCCAAAAACTTGATTCTTTTGTCCGAAAAACAAACAGAATTGTGCATAACACATGACGACACCCCCTAAAGCAGTACATATTATTTTTCTTCAAAATTATGGTACCAGGTTGTGTAGATATCTTCGGGCCATAATGATTTAATCCATACCACAATATCGTCGACTTGTTGCTCGGTTAGGATACCTTCCCATGCGGGCATCGAACTGAATTCCGGCGGGCCGCCTTTAAGTATGGTTTTTGTTAATACTGCTGTCGAATGATGCCAGGCATGAGCGGTACCGTTAAGTGGGGGCGGTGGGAACCGCCCATCAGAATTGGGAGTGCGCCAATCCGGAGTACCAGCGGCATTTTCGCCGTGACAACCGGCGCAGTGGATATGAAATATATCCGATCCACGCTGTATTTGTTCAGAATCAAAATCCCGTACAACCCGATCAGTATTCATATTTAAAATATCGCTGAGTGAACGGGATTCTGATTGTGACGTATCTTGACAGCCGGAAAGAAGCAGATAGCCACTCAATAGCAAAAGAAATCGAATCGACATGATCGGCTGAATAGTTAGTGTTTCAAACGCATAATGGATGCCCCCTCATCGGATTGCGTGGCAGTTGCTGCTGCGGATGGGGCTTCCCTTTGTGCTTGGGGGACATTATGCCGGCTGTATATTTCAGCATCCCTGCGCGTTTGACCAGGCGCATTAACTTTAAGGACGTTGTAAGGATCAACACGTTGTCCTTCCATACCAGGAGAACCATGTGGCATATCCGGTACTGCCAGGCCAAGTGCATCGGGTTTTTCGCGGAGAAAACGGATAATATCGGGAGCGGGAATATGACCTTCCATGACATAGCCATTGACTAATGCAGTATGGCAAGATCCCAGTGACTCAGACATACCGACTTTCTTGCGTATTTCCTTATTGCCGACATCTTTTGTCACGACATTAAATCCATGCGCTTTCATATGATCGACCCATTTCGAGCAGCAACCGCAGGTTGGACTTTTGTAAACCTCGACAGTTGTGGTTGCCATCAGTTGGAGGCTTATGCCTAACAGGCTAAAAGTTAGAATAGATCCAGTTACTACATTACATATCTGTTTTTTCATTTTTTCTCCACATAAATTTTTCCACGCATTCCTTTGAAATGGCCGGGTAAAGGACAAGCAAAGTCAATTTCTCCTGCATGATCAAATTTCCAAATGATTTCTTTCTGTTCACCAGGTTGCAGTCTGATCATACCAATGCTTGCAGGTTGGTCATCCGGGTGATTGCGCCTCATTTTGGCTGCTTTTCTCAGATCATGCATACTTCCAATCAAGAATTCATGTTGACGCTCGCCTTTATTGTTGACGACAAACCGAATGGTTTCACCTTCAGTAACCCAGATTTCATTCGGTAAGAACATATTGTCAATTTGCGTTACTTTAATTTCTCGCGAAACATCACTGGCAGTTCCAGGACTTCCAATGGCTTCTGCTTCACTTTCGCTCTCTGCAAAAGCAGTTTGGGCCAGGGTTAGAATTATAAACAATGGTATAATAAACGACTTGGATTGAATCATTTTATTGAACTATTTTTGCTGAGTTGGATATCTTAATTTGGATTTCTAAATCAATTTGTTTTGATTGACTTGGTTGCTGAACTTCCTTCAGTACTTGTCTCATTAGAAACCAGTAATGCTAAATCGTTCTCATCATCGTGTCCATTATACACGACCTCTTCTAAATTCATTTTCAACTGATGCATAATCGAAAAGTACACTATAACGCCAACAAGCTGCACAAACGCTTAAGGCGTCTGGTTGGAAAGGCTATTGTCGATTTTAATATGATTGAAGACGGTGATCTTGTCATGGTATGCCTGTCCGGAGGAAAGGATAGCTATGTATTGCTGGATATTTTGTTGAATCTTCAGGTACATGCGCCATCACACTTTGAATTGATCGCCGTCAATCTGGATCAGAAACAGCCGGGTTTTCCAGCAGACGTCTTGCCGGGCTACCTGACTCAAATCGGTGTACCTTTTCGGATTGTTGAACAGGATACCTATAGCGTTGTTAAACGGGTTATTCCTGAAGGGAAAACAACCTGCAGTCTTTGTTCAAGACTGCGCCGCGGCGTTTTATATCGTGTCGCCGGAGAATTGGGTGCGACCAAAATTGCGCTCGGGCATCATCGCGATGATATTTTGGAAACCCTTTTTTTGAATATGTTTTATGGTGGCAAGCTCAAAGCCATGCCGCCCAAACTGATCAGCGATGACGGTAATCACATCGTTATCCGCCCACTGGCCTACTGCAAGGAAAAAGATCTGGCTGCCTATGCGCATAGTGCCGGTTTTCCCATTATCCCGTGTAATTTATGTGGGTCTCAACCCAATTTGCAACGGCAAATCATCAAGGAAATGCTGCAACAATGGGACAAGCGATTTCCCGGCAGACTGGAAACCATGTTCAGAGCGATGCAGAATGTGCAGTTGTCGCATCTGGCCGATCCCAGCCGATTTGATTTTAAAGGATTGAAAATGCAAGGAGGCCCGGTCGCTGATGGTGATATTGCTTTTGATGAGGAAATATTTGAACCATCTGTTGACGAAATGATTTCGCCATTGTTGGCGAAATCAGATCAGAATATCTGAACAAAGCGCAATATCCTATTGATAAAATACAAGTATATACCTGCGTAGCGTTGGTCTATAAAGCCGCTTGTGTTTGTTCAACCGGTAAAGTATCAGCTTGTTCTTGTAATAATGGAATAACTATTTTTTCCAGCGTATGTTGATGAACACGGCCTAGAAATGTCTCGGCGATATTGCCGCGACGATCAAAAACAACGGTATAAGGCAGCACGGACATTTGATTACCTGCCGCTTCGGCAAAAGACATGCCTTCCAGTCCGCCGATTAACACAGGATAATTGATGCCAAATTCATTCGCGTAGGAAATCACTTTATCCTCGCGATCAATTGCGATACCGATAAATATTAACCCCTGCTCGGCAAATTTGTTCTGCATATCAATGAACTCGGGGATTTCCTCACGGCAGGGTGTGCACCAGGTTGCCCAGAAATTAACCACCAGGACGTTGCCTTGCCATTGGGAAACGGTTTGCAGTTGTCCGTCAATATCGGGCAAATTTGCTGATAATATGGCTTTTGCACCTTGCTTGCTTACTTCCTCCGGTAATGGCGGTTGCGGGCCGTCCATAAAATGCGCACGGAACCATGCGCCAGCGCTTAAGGCAACGATGGCCGCGGCGCTAAATAAGATAATCTGGTTTAGTTTGGGCATGAAATTTAAACGAATACGTTAATTAAAAGATAAGTATATTCTATATCAGGACGGCATTGAGTACCGTCAGAAAATCCGTTTTATTCAAAAAGCCGATAATGCGAATATCCGGAATTTCGTTTCCTTGACGATCAATAAATAAGATGCCGGGAGGGCCAAACAAGTTATAACGTTTCAGCAATGCGGCATCATCAGCTGTGCCATGCGTGACGTCGACCTGTAATAACATGACATTTTTAAGCTTGTCCTTGATCTTGTCGTCTGACAGCGTGAAGCGTTCCATTTCCTTGCACGAGATACACCAGTCCGCATAGAAATCGACCATAACATATTGATTGTTATCGGTGGCTTGTTGAATCCGCTCATCCAGTTCGGCAATGGTTTTTACCCGTTCAAACGGGATGTGTCCTGTTGAACCATAAGTCATCGTGCCGTCTTTTAAACCGCTGGATGCGGCAATATTGAATTGTGATAAAGGTTGCAGCACATCCCGATTACCGGAAAGTACGCCGATCAACAGGGCGATGCCCATCAATAACGAAATGACGCCGACGCCTTTGAGAAATTTCTGTACACCGGTTGCTCTTGGTGGCAATGGGTCGATGGCATGCATATAAATAGCCGAAATAATTAACAAAGTCGCCCATAGCAGCATATGGATAACCTCGTTGATGATCGGAGAGATGATCCAGATCGCGACAGCCAGAAGTAAAACACCAAAAAACTGCTTGATCGATTCCATCCAGGGACCGGCTTTGGGAAGCAATGCACCTGCAGAAGCGCCAAGTAACAGTAACGGGACGCCCATCCCCAGCGCCATCACAAATAGGGCGGAACCGCCAAGGACAACATCGCTGGTTTGACTGATATAGAGTAATGCACCGGCTAGCGGAGCTGCCACACAAGGACCGACAATCAAAGCGGATAGGGCGCCCATGCCAAAAACACCGGTTAACTGCCCGCCTTTTATATGACCTGCTTCTTCTGACAGTTTGTTTTGAATACTGCCGGGCATTTGTAAATCATAAAACCCGAACATGGAAAAGGAAAGCAGTATAAAAATGAATGCAAAAGTTCCTAATACCCAGGCATTCTGCAATGCCGCCGATAACATGGAACCGGATAGTCCGGCTATAACGCCTGCTATAGCATAGGTTATAGCCATACCCATGACATAAGCCAGTGCCAGTATAAAGCCGCGCCGTTTGGTCAGATGTTTGCCTCTTCGGGCGATTATGCCGGATAAAATCGGAAACATGGGGAAAACGCATGGCGTAAAAGCAAGTAATAAACCGATGCCGAAAAAGCCGCTTAGAATCAGCCAGTAATTGCCGGTATCGAACATGCGGTCAATTTTATAGGCTTCGGTTTCAATAACCGGCGTGCGGGTTTGCGATGGCATTTGAAAAAGATCGGCGGTTGCATCGTAGGGCGCCGCTGTCGCATGACCGCTGACTGCATTGGCAACCGTATCAATGGCTTTTAATGCAGGTAAAGTCAGATTGATATCTTTCTTGATTGGCGCGTAACAAACGCCGACCGGTTCATTGCATCCCTGATAGGTTGCCGCGAGTGTTAATGGTTGTTCTGGTGCAGGCGCTTCACGTTTCAATGAAATAATCGCCTGAAATGGCTCGTAATAAACCTCGACATATCCAAAGGTCAAATCTTCTTTCATCTTGCCTTGAGGCAATGTTATTTTTTCGATGAAAGTTCCCGATTCCTGCGGCTCAAAAGCTATTTTGTCGCGATACAGATAATAATCTTTTGCTGGGGTGAATTTGGCAACCAACGTACTCGCATCGCGTACGTCGACAGCAATTTGAAATGCTTCATCAGGGGGTAATAATTCCTGCGGATTCTGCTGCCCCAGATTGATGCCCAGTTCCTGAAGTTTTGAAAATAAACTGAAACCACCTTCCTGCGCGACAGCCGGGGTGCTCGTCAAAGAAAATATCAATAAGAAGATCGGAAAGAAATACATGTGTTTATTCTTTTGAAAAAGGTCTGATCTGATTTTCATTAAGTTTGCCATTTTTTTTATAAGCAACGCTATGTCGTTTCATCAATAATCCATTGCAAATATGCCGGAAGACCATCTGTAACAGGGACAACGAGGATTTCCGGGAGTTCATACGGGTGCATGGCATTGATGATCTGTTCAACCCGGTTATAATGTTTTTGCTGCGTTTTAATAAATACCGGGTGTTCTTCTGCTGTTTCGGTATCGCTCTGCCAGCGATAAACCGAAGTGCATGCTGACATGATATTGATACAAGCTGCTAAACGCGTGTCGATCAATTCTTGTGCAAGTGCTGCTGCGGTGTCGTTATCCGGGAAATTGGTAATAACCAGAATAGCGTTTGTCATGAGCGAATATCTTGTTAATGTTTTAAATGAACTTTGCGTTATTTTAACCCGGTTACAAGCTTGCTTGTGGAAAAAACGACGTAGATAAAACCACTTGATTTTATAAATAACTTACAATGAATCTGATTTAAGTTTATAGCCGGAAAAAACGGAACTCAAAACAGGAAAAGACGATGAAACGATTTTTTTTATTGATACAGGTGCTTGCACTACTCACGCCGATCACGATATTTATTGGTTACATTATAATCGATGATGGCGACCAATTCACTGCAGAACATTACATGATTACCGCATTGAGTGCGCTCCCGTTTGGCATAGCCATGCTGGTTAAATTCCTGATGTCTGATGTGGATAAAAAAACCGATTAATGATCAATTCCAATGCAATGCGTTACGCGCTGCTGGCTATTGATCAGGGTACCACCAGTACCCGCGCCATTTTGTTTTCCGAGAAAGGGGAGCCGTTTTTCATCCGGCAAAAAGAATTGGTTCTACAGTACCCACAAAAAGGTTGGGTTGAACAAGACCCCGAAACCATCTGGCAGGATACCTTGTGGGTCTGTCAAAATGTTTTGAAGGATACTCAACATTATGCGATAACCATTGCAGGAATCGGCATAACCAACCAGCGTGAAACAACGCTGATTTGGGACAGGACAACGGGTAAAACACTTTATAATGCAATCGTCTGGCAGGATCGCCGAACGGTGGAAGCGTGCTCAAAGCTGATTAACGCGGGTTATTCAAAGACTATTGCCGAAAAAACAGGGTTATTGATCGACCCTTATTTTTCAGCGACCAAAATTGCGTGGATACTCGATCATGTTCCGGGCGCCCGGGTGCGGGCGCAGAACGGCGATCTGGCCTTTGGCACAGTAGACACCTTTCTACTCTGGCGACTGACCGGTGGAAAAGTACATGCAACCGATGTTACCAATGCATCACGCACCTTGTTGTATAACATCACTACGAATCAGTGGGATGATGAGTTGCTCGCATTGTTTGATATTCCCTCCGCCATTTTGCCTGAAGTGAAAGCGAACGTGGCTGATTACGGGCAGACAACCCCGAATCTGTTCGGTGTATCGTATACCATTGGTGGTATGGCAGGCGATCAACATGCCGCCCTGATCGGGCAGAGCTGCTTCGAACCGGGCATGATCAAGGCGACGTATGGCACGGGGTGTTTTGCATTGATGAATATCGGTACTGACTTTGTCATTTCAAAAAACAAGTTGTTGACTACCGTTGGTTATCGTATTGGTAACGAAACCCATTACGCCCTTGAGGGATCGATTTTTACCGCAGGCGCGGTTATACAGTGGCTGCGCGATAATTTAGGATTGCTCGTTGACGCGAAACAGAGTGAATCCATAGCCCGGTCGGTATCCGACAGTAACGAAGTCTATTTTGTCCCAGCATTTACAGGGCTCGGTGCGCCATACTGGAAGCCGTTTGCACGTGCAGCCATTACCGGATTGAGCAGGGAAAGCCATAAAGCCCATATTGTGCGTGCTGCATTGGAAGCGCAAGGTTATCAAAGCCGCGATCTGATTGAAGCCATGATGACTGATTCGGGCATCCGAAACATGGATTCAAGCAATGGCGTTTTGCGCGTGGATGGCGGTATGGTTGTAAATGCTTTTGTTTGTCAATTTATTGCGGATATGATCAATCAAACGGTTGAAATTCCGGCTGTATCGGAAAGTACAGCATGGGGCGCGGCTGTACTTGCAGGGTTGCAAAGCAATGTTTATGAAAATTTATCGGAAATTTCCAGCAATTGGACATGTTCTCATCGTTATAAACCAAGCATGGATGCAATTGAAAGGGATGCGCTCTATGCCGGTTGGAAAAATGCTGTGCTTAGTGTAGTGCGATAACGTTACTTTGAGTTTCGGATAGCCTTCTTTTAAAGAGACTCTATTTATTTTGCTTAAAATGGAAAATAACCGGTTGCATTTATGGAATACCTATAAATTTAGTATTTTCGGCATATTTTTGTTGATGGGGCTGACTATTATTACCGGAATGGCTGTTTATGGAGTTATGCGTCAACAAATTGAGTTATCGCTTGGTAGGGGGCTTGGCGTAGCGTTACAAGGTGAAGGGCATTTACTCGAGAGTCAAATCGAAAAAAGTCTCGCCAAGACGGAAGCATTCGCTATTAGCCCTTTTTTGATTCAATCGATGCAACAATTAAGCTTAGACTCTACGGATAATCAGGCATTGAGTGATGTGCAAACAAATGTGTTGTCACTCAAAAAGGCGGGTTTTTCAGCTGCTATTGTTTATGATTTGAGCGGTATTAAATTATCACAGATTGGGCAGTTAGCAGACAAACAATCGCAATCGTTACAATTGAATAAATACCAGGACACGTATCTTATCTGGGATAATCAATTGATTCTTCATACACGTAAGGATGTATTCGATCAAAATGATCAACGTGTCGGAAGTATCGTCACAGAGAGTGTTTTACCGCGACTAACACGCAGTTTAGGTGAAATAAGATCTATCGGGAATACCGGCGCATTTATTATGTGTTCACCATCGCCTGCCGGTGAAAAAAAGATGGCATGTTTAATCAGCACAATTGATGGTATTAGATT
Source organism: Nitrosomonas sp. (assembly GCA_020446045.1). Taxonomy (GTDB): domain Bacteria; phylum Pseudomonadota; class Gammaproteobacteria; order Burkholderiales; family Nitrosomonadaceae; genus Nitrosomonas. The sequence goes on along the minus strand of JAGRFM010000087.1, from coordinate 4,357 downwards.
TAAAAGCCTGATCCGTGAAACGGATGGCGATGTCTTGCCTATGAATTATGCCTTGAATGGAGAAACAGGAATAGTTGAAGTAAAAGACTACCACCAGGTACCTGTCATAGAGGCCTATGCTCCATTGCAAACCATTGGTTTGGGGATGGTTCTAAAACTGGATCAGGATGAATTATTTAAACCGGTATCCGAAAAATTGAGAGTCGTTGTTTTATATTTATCCGGACTGATAATTGCTGAAATTGTATTGTTAAACTGGTTTTTTCGAAAACTTATAATTTCTGAACGTAATACACACGACGCAAAAGAAAAAGCAGTACGATTTTCAAATGAGTTGAGCAGGAAAGAAATTGAATTACGCGAGCGTTTAAAGGAAATAACCTGTCTGTACAATATTCGACAGAGCATAGGTTCTGAGAATGCATTGGACGATATCTGCCAGCAAATTTTTAGACATCTCATACCTGCAATGCAATATCCTGATGATGCATCTGTTGTGATTGAAATTGACGGAAATCAACTGTCTTCTATCAATCATGATCAGAATCAAGTGTGCGAATTACGATCAGATATTTTTGTGAATGGAAAAACTTGTGGTCATCTCAGTGTGTTCTATCCTGAGGACAAGACTTTTCTTGTATTAGAAGAGCAAAGATTAATTGATGCGATTACCGGCGAGCTAACTAAATGGCTTGAACGGAAGCAGGTAGATGAGATATTGCAAATACGTTTAAAAGAAATGACCTGTCTTTATGAAATTCGAAGTGGCATGAATCTGGATTTATCAGTAGATGATATTTGTAGCAACATCATAGAACAATTGGTTCCTGCGATGCAGTTTCCGGAAATTACATCAATTGAGATTGAGATTGACAAAAAAATATACAAATCAGGAACCAATCACTCGTGTCATACAAGTAAACATGATCTGTTTAAGGATGACAAGGTTTGTTATGGCTGTTACAGGTATGGTGCAATCGTTGGTTCTATGTTGCAGTCGGAAATAACTGTTAATGAAGAAGCTTGTGGGCTAATTCGTGTGTCTTACCCTGAAAATATGCCCTTTTTGGTAATTGAAGAACGAAAACTGGTGGATGCCATCGCAGTTGACTTGTCGAGGTGGCTTGAACGTAAACAGATTGATAATTTACTGCATGAACGTTTAAAAGAAATGAGCTGTCTCTATGAAATTCGCCGGAGCATGGGAATAGAAATGTCCTTAGATAATGTGTGCAGAAATATTTTTAGACACCTTATCCCTGCAATGCGCTTTCCTGAAATTGTTTCAGCCGTTATTGAACTTGATGGCTGGCGGTATACGTCGGGTAAATATACCCATGGCTTTGTTAGTCCTATTTTGTCAAAAATTTATGTTGCAGATGAAGTTCGCGGGCCTTGGCGTATGAAACGTGATCCGGCTTGTACTGGTTTTGCCGCGATTAATGTGAATGGCGAAGTATGCGGACAATTACGTGTGTATTATCCTGTGGACCAACCATTTTTGGTGCAGGAAGAAAAAAAACTTATCAATGCCATTGCGAGTGATCTTGAAATTTGGATTGAACGAAAACGTCTGGAAGAAGCATTGGTTTTTGTAGCAGAAGAACAAGCAAATAAAATTGGACAGGAGCTCCATGATAATTTGGGACAACAAGTAGCCGCAATGAGTTATCAGGCCAGGGCATTAGAGAAAAAAATTTTAACAGTGGGTGATGGCGCTATGGCTTCTGTTGCTGCTTCTATAGCTACACAAGCCCAGGCTGCGGTCAAACAAATCAAACAACTGGCGCAAGGGCTACTGCCTTTTGAGCTCGAAACCAACGGATTAGTAGTGGCTTTGAAGAAGCTGGCCTCAAGATTAGCATCCAGCTACATGATAGAGTGTGATTTTGTATACGAAAATGAAGAAGAAATTAATGACAAAAACATTACGCTAAACCTTTACCGGATTGTACAAGAAGCCGCCAATAACGCCATACGCCACGGAAATGCCCAACACATAACAATTTCGTTAACGCTGCAAAATGGATTGCTAACTTTATCGATATGTGACGATGGCTGTGGTTTTAAAGCCGAAACAAATCAAACAGATACGCAAGGAATGGGTTTAAAAATTATGTTGTATCGTGCTAAACAACTTGGTGCAAAAATAAAATTTCTATCTCGCGACGAGGGTGGTACGGAGGTTTTTCTAAAAATGCAGATAATCTAATATGTCTAAACCTAAAACAAAAGTGATGTTGGTGGATGATCATCCCATGATGCGGCATGGAATGGCTATGCTTATCAATATGGAATCAGATATGGAAGTATCGTTTGAGGCGGACGACGGCAAAGAAGCATTAGCGATACTCAAAAGTAAAGATCAAGTTGATATCGTTTTACTCGATGTAACACTGAAGACGATTTCAGGTTTTGAAGTCATTAAAAACATACTGGCTTATCATCCTTCGCTTCCAGTGCTTTTTGTTTCGATGCATGATGAATCCGTTTATGCTGAACGGGCTTTACGCGCTGGTGGACGTGGTTATGTTATGAAACAGGAGCCTGGAGAAGTTGTAGTATCGGCAATTCGTGAGGTTTTAAAAGGTAATGTTTATCTCAGCACAAATATGCATACCAAGTTGCTGAATCGGATGGTAACAGGGCACGCTGAACCTGAACAATTGATCAATAGTCTTACGCCCAGTGAATTTGAGGTATTAAATTTAATTGGGGTTGGACACAGCAGTCAAGAAATAGCCAAACTTTTAAATCGGAGTATTAAAACGATTGAAACACACCGTTTTAATATAAGAACCAAATTGAATTTAAAAGACAGTGCTGATTTAATACGGTACGCTGCAAATTGGGTAAGAGAAGAACATTAGAATAAGAGTGCTTCTCTAAATAACCGCTTCGATCTCCGGGATCTTTTTTAGCAAATTGATGATTGCTTGTTTCTTATTATCTAATGGTTTCCCTGAGAAAAAAACAATAGTTCCCCTAATATGTTTAGAACGCCAAGTAAAGTAGTATGCGTCATGTCAACTTTACTTACTTGGAGCTATTACTATCATGAAAACAGGAAAATATCTTATCGTCTTATCAGCATCCGTTTTGTTAGGGGCGAGCGTGTCATTCAATGCCTTTGCATTAGATGATGTTAATACGTCATTCATTCATCAAACAAGCGGCGATTATGAACATCATGTTAACCGGGCCAGGCAACATGAACGTATAGCCCGAGAAATGCAAGCAAAAGCTGATGAAAAAGTAGAAATTCTCGGGAATAAACCAAGCACCAGCTTTCTAGGTAGAAATGGAAAAAAACATAAGTCTCGCATCGTTGATAAAATTCATAAATACGAACAGTTAGCGTCAGAGAGCATAGAAAAAGCAGCATATCACACTGCGGTTGCAAATGGACTGGCATCAAATAAATCATATGCACAGCCCAATCAAATGGAAAACCAACTTAATAAAGCAAGAATTAAATCTGATAAAGCTAGTGGTTTATAAGAACGATCTTCCCTGAAATTGACTTGACCCATAAGCCGTTCTAAAGCACTAATAGGCGGCTTATCATTTCATCCAGTTTCAGCGAATCAAATCTTTTTAAGGGTTTTTTGATAAATAGGATAAGTTCTACTTGTGGAGATTGGTTTTATGTTCATAAAAAGAAAATTTTGGGTTTTGATCTTATTAATATCCATGAATGTATTGTTAACAGCGTGTGCATCCACGACTTCATTGACAACAACGCATCATGCTGTGAATGGTGTTGCATTTGATAAACTTAAGAGACATGAACATGAAGCATTAGCCAAAGAATTCAACAATAAAGCGAATGAAATGTGGGCTAAAGCAGAAGAAAAAAAGGTGCTACTGAAACATAAATCCTACTCCAGTCAGTTCGGAAAGAATCGAAAAAATGCTAAGTCTCGAATTAAGTATAAAATACACAAGTATGAACAGGCAGCTGCCAAATATAGAGAAATAGCAGACGGCCATCAAAAAATGGCAATTGAGCTAACTTCACTCCAATCTGCCGAAAGTGCAAAAGTGGATGCAGATAAAGGGCAATTGGATAAAGCCAAAGTTATTTTAGATGAAACTTCAGCGTCAGGAAATATTGGGAAATTCTGATATCGATATTTGAGAACGAACTATTAAGTTTCTATCAATACTATGCTGTAGATTTCATCGCTATAGTATTCAAGAATGGCTGATGATTTTGTTGTGTATTGACTAGTACTCCTTCAACTTGATATTTGCGAGTACAGCGCTCACAAGATATTTTGTCACAAGGCGCAGTGCGTAGTGAATGGTTGTTCCATTGACAAGTACTGTAACACAGTGACAGGATATCTTGTTT